>JAJRWE010000170.1 GCA_024276955.1 Gammaproteobacteria bacterium | reverse complement strand
GGTTCCGGCGCCCTGACCCTGGGCTTGCCCACCGCGCCGGGCGTGCCGGCGGCATTGGCCGAGCACACCATCACCCTGGATTACAACAACATCGACTCGGTCAAAGAAGCCTTTGCCCAGGTTGGCAACCAGGTGGCCTGCATCATCGTCGAGCCGGTGGCCGGCAACATGAACTGTATCCCGCCCGTACCGGGCTTTCTCGAAGGCCTGCGCGAGATCTGCGACGAATACGGCAGCGTGCTGATTTTTGACGAGGTGATGACCGGCTTCCGCGTCGCCCTCGGCGGCGCACAACAGCATTATGGCGTCACTCCGGACCTCACCACGCTCGGCAAGGTCATCGGTGGTGGTCTGCCGGTGGGCGCCTTCGGCGGCAAGCGCGAAATCATGGAACAGATCGCACCGCTGGGCCCGGTCTATCAGGCCGGCACCCTGTCCGGTAATCCCGTCTCCATGGCCGCCGGCCTGAAAACCCTGGAACTGGTTTCCGAGCCAGGCTTTCACGATAATCTGTCCACCACGGCCAGCAAACTCTGCGACGGTCTGAAAGAACGCGCCAAGGCCGCTGGCATCCCGCTCACCACCAACCAGGTCGGCGGCATGTTCGGTGTCTTTTTCACCGACGCCGAGACGGTCAACGACTTTTATCAGGCCACCCAGTGCAACGCCGACCGCTTCAAGTTGTTTTTCCACGGTATGCTGGGCCAGGGGGTGTACCTGGCGCCCTCGGCCTATGAGACCGGCTTCGTCTCCTCGGCCCACGGCGATGCCGAAATCGACGCCACCCTGACGGCGGCGGAAAGGGTCTTCGCCAGCCTGTAACGGCGGCGGGCCACAGCCACCACGCAGCATCACCACAAAGGAATGTGTATGCCACGACTCAATACATCCCCCCACACCAGCGCCGCCCGCGCCCTGCTGGCCGGACTGCTGGTGCTCGCTGCACTGCCTGTTTTCACCGCCAGAGTCGCCGCCGAGGAGACCACGGAGGCCATCCCGGTCGTGGCACAGCCGCTGGCCGAGCTGGCGGTCTATCCGCAATTCCGCGCCCCGGCCTCGGTGTTCAGCGACAACGACAGCCGCATCAGCGCCGAAATTGGCGCACGCATCATTGAGATTCCGGTACGGGTCGGCGAGGTGGTGAAAAAGGGCGCGGTACTGGCACGCCTGGAGCGCACCGATTTCGAACTGACCCTGGCGCGAGAAGAGACGGCACTGCAAGCCCTGCGGGCACGGCTCGAACTGGCCGATTACCAACTCAGCCGGGCACGCGCACTGTCACGGAAACAGGCGGTTTCCGAAGAATTGCTGAAACAACGGGAATCGGAACTGAGCAACCTGCGCGCCCAGCTGGCGGGGCAGGAGGTCGCCCTGACGCAGGCCAAACGCCAACTGGAGAAATGCACCGTGCGCGCCCCCTTCGAGGGCATCATCAGCGAACGCCTGGCCCAGGTCGGCGAGCTGGCCAGCCCCGGCAGCGCACTGATACAGATCGTCGACAACCGCCACCTCGAGGTCTCCGCCCAGCTGCAGGCACAGCTGACGCAGTCCCTGCCACAGGCCATGCAGCCTGAGCTGGTCACCTCGCAACGACGCTATCCACTTACCCTGCGCCGCATCGTCCCGGTCTTTGATCCCCGCGCCCGTACCCGTGAGGCACGCCTGCGCTTCAGCGCCGACACCGCCCTGCCCGGCAGTACTGGCGAGCTGGTGTGGCGCAGCGAGCGCCCCCATCTGCCGGCGGAACTGCTAAGCCGCCGCGATGACCAACTGGGTGTCTTCGTCGTCGACGGTGAACAGGCGAAGTTCATTCCCCTGCCGCAGGCAGAAGAAGGCCGGCCGGCAGAGGTGTCACTACCCACTCAGGCACCTATTATCACCCTCGGCCGCTTTCGCCTGCAGGATGGTGACGCGATAAGGGTGAAACCGTGACCGACTCAGGCCACCGCACAACAGGCGCTGGAGAGTTCCTGCATGCCCTCATATTCCACCGGCGGCCCCTGATCCTCCAAGGTATACAGCCGGTAGTCCACCTTCTCACCCTGCACCCGGTACCACTCGTCACACACCTTGCGCGCCTCTTCCACGCTGCAAAAGGTCCACAGCACGGCGCCGTTATCGGCCATCAGGGTAGCAGTGCGGTTGGGCCATTCCTTGATAAAAAAGATCATGGTCGTTCTCCTCTTTCATGTTTAGCGGATTGCAAAGCCAGCCTAGTGCCACCACATGACGCCTTTATTGCTGCAGCATGAATATTTGATGACAGCCACTCGCGCCGCTAACCAGTACTCACCATGAAATTTCTGCGCCATTTCCTGGAAAATCATGTCCTCGCCAATGCCACCTTCGTGGTCATTCTGCTGATCGGCACGCTGAGCTATTTCCAGTTACCCCGCGCCCAGGATCCTGAAATCAATTTCAACTGGGTGGCCGTCTTCACGGCCCTGCCGGGGGCATCCACGGAAGATGTCGAAAAGCTGATCACGCAGCCGCTGGAGGATGCCCTGCAGGGGCTGTCCGATGTCAAGTTCGTCATCAGTAATACCCGCGAGGGCATATCCGACATCAGCGTGCGCTTCGACGACATCGACGAACGCCTGTTCGACAAACGTCTCACCGACCTGCGTCGTGAGGTGCAAAACAAGGCCAACACCGACCTGCCCGATGAGGCCAGTGAACCTTTCGTGATGGAATTCACCACCGCCAGCCAGTTCCCCACGGCAATGGTGGTGCTGCACGGCATGGCCAATGACGAAGTCCTGCGCCGTGCGGCGCGTAATATCCGCGACGACATCGACCGTCTGCGTGGCGTCGACACCACCGACCCCGCCGGCCTGCGGGATCCGGAGATTCAGATCGAGTTCGACCCCGAGCTATTGCGCAGCTACGGCGTTACCCCCACCCAGCTGGCCGACACAGTGCGCGCCCACTTCCGCGACGTCTCCGCCGGCGAGCTGCGGGTCGGTGAGCAATCCTGGCTGGTGCGGCTGATCGGCACCAGCAGCGACCCCGGGCGGATCGCCCGCCTGCCGGTCAGCACCAGCAGCGGCAATACACCCATCGGCGAACTGGCCAGCGTCCAGCGCGTGCGCGAAAAGAGCACCAAACTGGCCATGCACGAAGGCAAGCCCGCCGTGCTTCTCGCGGTGACCAAGAAGCCCAACGCCAACACCCTGGAGCTGGTGCAGCGCGTCGAAGACTACATCACCGCAAAAAACCCCATTCTCGCCCCCCTGGGACTGGAGCTGAAGCTGCTCGATGATCAGACCGCCGTCACCCGCGACGCCCTGCGTATCATGCAGAACAACGCGGCGCTGGGCCTGCTGCTGGTGGTGCTGGTGGCATGGATTTTTCTCGGTGGACACATCGCCGTCTTCATCGGCATCGGCATCCCCTTCACGCTCGCCGCAACATTCCTGCTGCTCAACAGTATTGGTGAAACACTCAATCAGTCCGTACTGCTGGGCATCGTCATCGTGCTGGGCATGCTGGTGGATGACGCCGTGGTGGTGGTCGAGGCCATCTATTACCGCTTGCAGCGCGGCGCCCAGGCGCTGGATGCCGCGATTGACTCCCTGCGGGAGGTGTTCAAGCCCGTCACCTCCTCGGTATTGACCACCATGGCGGCCTTCCTGCCACTGATGCTCATGCCGGGGCTGGTGGGTGATTTCATGTTCATCATTCCCTTCGTCGTCTCGGTCGCGCTGGCCATCAGCCTCATCGAGGCCTTCTGGATGCTGCCGGTACACATCAGCGCCTCCCGCGTCAGTTTCAAAAAAATCTCCCGCCTGCAGGCCCTGCGCATACGCTTCACCCATTGGGTACGCATCACCTACTGCCGCCTGCTGATCCGCGTGCTGCGTTATCCCAAACGCTCACTGGGCATCCTCGGCCTGCTGCTGGTGGCGGCGCTGGGTCTACTCGCCAGCGGCCAGGTGCGGGTGCAGTTCTTCGCCTTCGATCCCTCACGGCTGTTCTACGTCAATGTGCAAATGCCGCCCGGTACATCGCTTGAAACGACCATGGACACCCTGCTCGAAATCGAAGGCAAGGCGCGCGAACACCTCGAAGACAACGACACGCGTGGCATCATTTCCGTGGCCGGGCAGATGTTCACGGAGATGGCGCCCTATTTTGGTGCCCAGTACGGTCAGATCGCCTTCAGCCTCAACCCGGATCACAATCAGACCCGCAGCATCGACGAGATCATCGACGCCATGCGTACCGATGTGCTGGCCGTGCCCGGGCCAAGCCGTGTCAATTTCTTTGTCATCAAACCCGGCCCACCCACCTCCAGCCCCATCAACATCAAGGTGCGCGGCGACGATTTCCAGCAGCTGCGCGCCGCCACCGACGCCCTGTGGCGCGAGCTGGATGCCATGCCCGCGGTGCGCGACATCCGCGACGACGACAGCGAGGGCAAGCCCGAGCTGCGCCTGCGTCTAAACACCGACGCCCTGCAACGCACCGGCCTGCGTACCAGCGACGTGATGCGCGACATCCGCCTGCTGTTCGACGGCGAAGTCGTGGCCAGCATGCAGGATCAGGGCGAAAAGGTGGAAGTACGAGTGCGCGCGCGGCCACTCACCGTCGACGACATCGACGAAGCACTGCGCCAGCCCATCGCCCTGCCCGCCGAAACGGGACAGCAGGCCCGCGAGATCCCGTTAGGCGAACTGGTACACGTCAGCACCGGCGCCGGCAAGGCCTATATCCGCCACTACAATTTCCGCCGCACCATCACCCTGCAGGCGGAACTGGACCAGCAACAGATGGATACCGTCACCGCCAACCAACAAATACAGGAAAAATGGCAGGCCCTGCACACCCAATACCCGGGCGTGGATCTGGAATTCTCCGGCGAACTGGACGACATCCAGGAAAGCCTCGACGCCATGGCCTCGCTGTTCCTGTTCGGCGTCGGCCTCATCTACCTGATCCTCGGCAGCCAGTTCCGCAGCTACTGGCAGCCCTTTATGATTCTCGCCCCCGTGCCGCTGGCCTTCATCGGCGTGGTATTCGGCCTCGCCGTCACCCACAACCCGCTGAGTCTGTACACCCTGTACGGTGTGGTGGCCCTGGCCGGCATCGCAGTGAATGCCGCCATCGTCATGATCGACGCCGCCAACACCCGCCTCGCCGGCGGCATGAGCGTTCTGCATGCCATCGTCTATGCCGCACGGCGGCGCGTGATCCCCATCATCATCACCTCGCTGACCACCATCGCCGGGCTGTTTTCGCTGGCCACCGGACTGGCCGGTAAATCACTGGTATGGGGGCCGGTGGCCTCCGCCATCGTCTGGGGCCTGGCCTTCTCCACCGTGCTGACACTGTTCGTTATACCCTTGCTCTACCGCACCTTCATGCGCGAGCGGTAGGGTGGACGGCATCCACCCTACAAGCCTGCACAACCCAACATCCAACAACAATTATTGACACCCATGAAACAGTTCCTCATCACCCTCTTCCTGCTTGGCAGTTTGAGCATAAATCCCCTGCAAGCCGCATTGACGCACGACCCATCCCTGCACTGGAAAACCCTCACCACCGCGCATTTCGAGATCCATTTCCATGATGGTGAAGAGAGCCTCGCTCATGAAGTCGCCGGCATCGCCGAGCAAACCCACAAGCGGCTGATCCACGAACTGAACTGGCGCCCGGAAAAACGCACTCAACTCATCCTCACCGACCGCTTCGATTTTTCCAACGGCTCGGCAACACCCTTCCCGCGCAACACCACAACCATCATCGTCACGCCGCCGAAGAGTGACAGCGTCATCAATGATTACAACGACTGGCTGGACACCCTGATCACCCACGAATACACCCACATCCTGCATCTCGACAAACGCGCGGGTCTGCCGGCCGGCCTGCAAAAGGCCTTTGGCCGAATGCTTCTGCTGTTTCCCAATGTACTGCAACCACCCTGGTTCATCGAAGGACTCGCCACCTACCATGAAACCGATAACGCCGACCACATCGGCCGCGGTCAGAGCACCCAGTTCCGCATGCTGATGCGTATGGAGGTCGAGTACGGCATTAAGCCGGTCCGGCAGATCAACCAGCCGCTGGAAAGCTGGCCCATGAATACGGTTCGTTATCTCTACGGCGTCTATTTCTATCAGTTCGTGGCCGAACGTTACGGCAAAGAGAAAGTGCAGGAGTTGGTCGAGCAATACAGCGACAACCTCATCCCCTTCATGATCAACAGCAACACCCGCAAGGTGCTCGATGCCGACCTCAAGCGGCTGTGGGTGGAATTCAAAAGTTATCTGCGTGATGATTTCCGCGCTGAGATCGCGCAAATCCGCCAGCGCGGTGAAACTCCGGCACAGCAGCTCACACGCTACGGCTATTTCACCGGCATGGCGCGGGTAGCCGACAATGGCGACGTCTATTTTCTGCGCGACGACCAACAGAGCGAGCCACGCCTGATGCGCCTGCGGCGTGGCGAACAGGCACAGGCCATCGGCGACATGCGCGGCCGCCACTTCGACCTGCACCCCGAGGCCGGCATCGTGGTCGCCGAAATCGACGCCACCCGCAGCACCAACCTGTTCGCCGACCTCTACCACCTCAACCCGGACAGCGGCAAAAAGACCCAGCTGACACACGGCGGCCGCTATCTGTTCGCCGCCTGGAGCCCGGATGGCCAGCAGATCGCCGCAGTGCACAACAGCGGCGGACAGAGCGCCCTGCACCTGCTCGACACGCACGGCAAATTACTGGAAATCCTGTGGC
>JAJRWE010000169.1 GCA_024276955.1 Gammaproteobacteria bacterium | reverse complement strand
CGGCCGGAAAAGCTACTTTCTTTGGCAGGCGATTGGAAAACTTACTTAAAGAAGCACAATTCAATTCAGAAGTTGAATTTGAACAACATGGGCGAACGGGCAGACCTTTGGGCAGTGAAGGTTTTATCGAAAAAGCGGAGCGTCTTTTGCAAAGGGATTTAAAAAAGAAAAAACCGGGCCCCAAGGGGATGCGGGAGGGATAATTAAATATCGTGTCCCCCTGTCACCACCCTTATCACCTCACCCTTATCCCCTCACCCTTATCACCCAAAAGTCGTGCCCCTTTTGCATGCCGCTGAGCATGGCGCTATACGTGAAGGGAGAGTTAGTAGTGATAACGGAGTTGAGCGATGAACATAGAATCTTCGCTTACCTTGTAAACAAAACGATGCTCAACATTGATGCGCCGGGACCAGTAACCTGACAAGGCATGTTTTAATGGTTCTGGTTTACCGATACCTTCACATGGAGAGCGTCGCACATCTTTTATCAATAGGTTTATACGCTTCAAAATCTTTTTGTCGGTTTTTTGCCAGTACAGGTAGTCGTTCCAGGCGTGCTCCGAGAATATGAGCTTCACTCCTCCAGGTCCTTCTCGACCCCTTTGCCCTCTTCGAGCTGGGAGATGGATTCAAAGAGCCGTTTAACGTTCTTTGGGCTTCGTAGTAGGTAGGTGGTTTCCTCGAGAGATTCATAGTCCTCGAGAGAGAGCATCACAACGGCACCTTCACTTTTACGTGTAATAACAATAGGTTCATGATCTTCGCAGACTTTTTTCATGGTTTTTGCTAACGTGTTTCTAAGGGCTGTATAGCTGAGTGCTTTCATGGCGGATAACCTCTATAACGTACATGTACAGAATAGCGTACTTCGTAAATTCACGTATAACAAGGCGGCCCAGTCCGACGTGGCAAAGCCAACCAACTATTACGGGTGACGACAACCCATGCAAAACAAATGGGAAATAAAACTATCCTAATCAATGCGCAATTCACGTGGGAGTGAGTTTGGTTAAGTCTGGTGTCAATACCTCCCGCATTCCCGGAGCCGAACATTGCTGGCACAAACATGATAAGTCGCTTGGTCATATTATTCGTGCTGAGGCATTCAAGGCGGCGAACTTTAAAGAACGAGATAATACCCATTATGGCTCCCAGGAAAAGGAGCAGAATAAGCAATATCACTACAGAAAAATTCTTCCCATATCTTCATCTTACCCGCTGACGTGTAGTTTCTGGGGGTATTGCCGACGAAAAATCAGCCGAGGGTGAAATAAAACGTGGCGCCCTCGCCGGGCTTGGCCTCGGCCCAGATCTGGCCGCCGTGGCGTTGGACGATGCGTTGCACGGTGGCCAGACCAATGCCGGTGCCTTCGAATTCGTAGGCTGTGTGCAGGCGATGGAAGGGTGTAAAAAGCTGGCTGGCGTACTGGCCGTCGAAGCCCACGCCATTGTCACGGACGAAGAAAACCGGTTGGCCATTCTGCAGGCAACGGCCAAAGCAGATCTGCACGTTGTCGGATTTGCTGGTGTATTTCCAGGCGTTGCCGAGCAGGTTTACCAGCATGATACGCAACAGTCTGATGTCACCTTGGGTCGAGACATCCGCTTGGATGTCGAAGTGCACCTGGCGTTCGGGATTCTGCCGCTGCAGTGTCTCGCTGATTTCCCGGGCCAGGGCGGTAAGAGACACGCTGCTGATACTCAGCTGGTGACGGCTGATGCGGGACAGGCCGAGTAGGTCGTCGATGAGCTCGCCCATGCGCTTGGTGTTGGTACACACGCGCCGCAGATAGTCACGCCCCTCATCATCGAGCAGCTTGCCGTAATCTTCCTGCAGGATCTGGCTGAAGCCATGAATGGCCCGCAGTGGCGCACGCAGGTCGTGCGACACTGAATAGGCAAAGGCCTCCAGTTCCTCGTTGGCAGTGAGCAGTTCTGCGGTACGTGCCGCGACTCGCTTCTCCAGGGTATTTCGGTAGGCCGCCAGTTCCTGCTCAACGAGTGTCCGTTCAGTGACATCCTGTACGGTGCCGATGCTGCGCAGGGGGGTGTCGTAGCTATCGTAAAGGGTTTCGCCGCGCTCGTGCACGTATTTGATGCGTCCATCGGGCATCTGCAGGCGATGTTGGTTTTCAAACGGAGTGTGATTCTTCACCGACGCCTTATAGGCCGCATCAAGCAGGGGCAGGTCGTCCGGGTGCACGGTATTGCGGAAATGCTCGATGTGGGCCGCATAAAACCGCTCACCGGATAGATGATTCAGTGAATCCGGGTCGAGTTCGAAGATGTGGTAAGTCTCCTCGGACCAGCGCAGCCGGTCGTGCTTCGGCTCCATTTCCCAGCTACCGACATGCGAGATGCGCTGCGCCTCAGAGAGCATTTTCTGGCTGGTGCTCAGCGCTGCCTGCTGTGTGTATTCATCGGTTACATCACGGAACACCAGGATGATGCCGAGGGTGTTGCCGTGGTCATCGATGATGGGCGCACCGCTGTCGGCGATCTGGTATTCATGGCCGCTCTTGCTGATCAGTACGGTGTGGTTGGCAAGGCCAACGATGTGCTGGCCCTCCAACACCTTGTCCACCGGATTGTCCACCGGATCGCGAGTGATGGCGCTGATAATGTGGAACACCGCCGGCAGCGGATGTCCCTGGGCCTCATCCTGGCGCCAACCAGTGAGGGATTCAGCCACCGGGTTCATTCGCGTGATGCACCCCTCGGCATCGGTAACGATCACACCATCACCGATGCTGTTGAGGGTCAGGGACAGGTGCTGTCCGCGTTCCGCCAGTCTGTCACGTTCGATGCGAATGCTGGACACCATACCGTCAAAGACACTGCCGAGTTCGGCGATTTCATCATTGCCGGGCACGCCCGAACGGGCGCTGAGATCACCGCCGGCGACGGCGCTGGCGGCCTGGGTGATGCGCTCCAGGCGGCGGGTGAGGACGTGGGCACTGAGCAGGGACACCAGCAGGATCAGGATCAGCCCGCCGGCAGACCAGCCGACAGCCAGCGCCTGTACCCGGTCGTGCAGGGCAATCAGCGGTGCCTCAGAGAAGGCGATGCCCAGCGTGCCCAGTGGCCCGGCGGCATTTCCCAAGGAGCGCTGCTTCCACAGCCGCTGTGGGTAGTTGGCATAGTTCTTCATTTCCACCAGTGACTTGGTGACCCAACCGGGTTCGCTGGAGGCGACGATGATCCCCCATTCGTCCGCCATCACTACCAGTTCAATGAATGCGTTGTGGGTGAGCTGCTCCAGCTGTGGCTGGATGTCATCGTACTGGCTGGTCAGCAGGGCGGTGCGGGCAAAGCCCTCGATCAGGTCGAGGGCGGTGATCTCCTGCTGCTGCAGCTGTTCGCGGCTGCCATCGAGATAGTTGGACAGGGCCTGCGTCAGCACCGCGCCAAGGATCGCGGCCTGGAGCAGGAACATGGTCACCGTGATACGGAATTTAAGGGAGAGTCTGGGCATGGCGTTGCATGATTTTGTGGTAACGGCGTATGACATCGTAGTCCGCTGGGCGATAGGGCACAAAGCGGCTGTCCGGGCCGATGTGACGGAGCAATTCACGCCCATCGGTGCTGTCTTCCAGGCTGAGCATGAAGTGCTTCAGCTTGTCGGCCTCCTCGGTCGGAAAGCCCGGCCGGGTGATAAGCAGCATGTGCGGAAAGGGCCGGGTCTGATAGAGGGTACGCAATCTGACCCCCATCTTGCGCTCGAAGGAGCGCAGCCCCGCACCGCCGGCGGTGGCGCAGGCATCGACGCGGTTAACCAACAGATTGTGCAGACAGGCAGGAGGACTGGGGAAACGACGGGTCTGAAAGTCCCTGCCGGCCCGCAGGCCCCGCTCGTCCAGATCGACTCGAATACTGACGCTGACCAGGGAGCGGGCTGGCGGCAGGCCCAGGGTCTTGTCGCGCAAGTCGCCGATGTGTTTCAGGGAACTGTTGATCAGCACCACGGTGCGCGCAGGGCTCGATGGGCGCCGTGCCAGCGGGATATAGCCTTGCTGGTCAACTAGCGGCACCACGGCAAAGGGGGGCACAAGGGCGATGTCGAAATCACCGCGCAGCACGCGTACATGGAAGCTGTCGAGATCCTTCGCCGTACCAAGGCGCAGCGGGCGGCCGAGCAGTTCACCAAAAGCGGCGGCCAGCGGGGCGTAGGCCTGCTCGATGCGCGCCGGGCTCAGGTAGGGGAAGACGCCGAAGTGGTACAGTGCCGCCGATTCGGCACGGTCAGCCGCCTGCAGGCCGCTGGCGCACAGCAGCCATAATCCACCGAAAAGCAGGATCAGCCAGGGGCGGGAAGTTATGGGATGCT
>JAJRWE010000168.1 GCA_024276955.1 Gammaproteobacteria bacterium | reverse complement strand
CGGCCGCGTCGGCGGAGGCCTTCATCAGCCGGCCACAATGGCAGGGCGCCAGCCATGAAACCACAGCCCTGACACGGCAGAGTGCCCGGCAGCAGGCGTTGCTGCGTGACCTGTGTGACCGACATGGCAACGGCCTGTTGCCCCGATTGATCGCCCGCCTGCACGAGCTGGTAGCAAGCATCAATGACATGCGCCAGCTGGCCGAGACCCTGGAACAGGATACGGGCAGCGCGGTAGGTGGCCGGGCCTCGGGCCTCGGCCTATCCCAGGTCGAGGCCGCGCGCGGCCGGCTGATTCATCGCGTGGAAATCACCGATGGCCAGATCGACCGCTATCAGATCGTTGCGCCGACAGAGTGGAATTTTCACCCGCGCGGGTTGCTGCCTCACGCGCTCGGCGGGCAATGCGCGGCAGATAAGGATACCCTGTTCAAACAGACCCAGTTATTGGTGAATGCGATAGACCCCTGTGTGGACTATCGTATTCAGATTCACTGAGCGGGATTGGTGACGCATGCACGAAATGTCATTGTGTGAGGGCGTGTTGCAGGTGCTGGAACAGAATGCCCGCAGCCAGGGCTATGCGCGGGTCAAGACCGTCTGGCTGGAAATAGGTGGCCTCTCCGGTGTCGAGCCGGAGGCCATGCGCTTCAGTTTTGACGTGGTGACGAGAGGCTCTCTCGCCGACGGTGCAAAACTGGAAATAGTGGCACTGGCGGGTGAGGCCTGGTGCATGCCGTGTGCGAAGACCGTCACCGTGCAGCAGCGCTATGACGCCTGCCCCGACTGCGGCAGTTACCAGTTACAGGTCACCGCAGGTGACGAAATGCGAATCAAGGAACTGGAGGTGGAATAATGTGTACCGTATGCGGATGTGGCGAAGGGGAAACACGGATCGAGGGTCACGGCCATTCGTCTGACCATTCCCACAGTCACTCACATGACCACGCGCACGAGCATGATCATTCTCACCATCATCACGGCGAACATACCCACGACTATGGCCAGGGCCCGGCGCATGCCCATGCCCCGGGGCTCAGCCAGTCGCGCATGGTGCAGATCGAGCAGGACATCCTCGGCAAGAACAACGAATACGCCAATGCCAACCGGGGCTATTTCGCCGAACACGGCATCCTGGCGCTGAACCTGGTGTCCAGCCCCGGCTCCGGCAAGACCACCCTGCTCACCCGCAGCATCGACGACCTCAAGGCGGAGCTGTCGCTGGCGGTGATCGAGGGCGACCAGCAGACCGCCAACGACGCCGAGCGCATCCGCGCCACCGGCGTCAAGGCGCTGCAGATCAACACCGGCAAGGGCTGCCACTTGGACGCGCACATGGTGGGCCACGCACTCGATGGCCTGAAACCGGAAGAGGGCAGCGTGCTGTTCATCGAGAATGTCGGCAACCTGGTGTGCCCGGCGGCCTTCGACCTGGGCGAGGCACACAAGGTCGCCATTCTCTCGGTGACCGAGGGCGAGGACAAGCCCATCAAGTACCCGGATATGTTCCACGCCGCCGACCTGATGATGCTCAACAAGACCGACCTGCTGCCCTACGTGAATTTCGACGTGGACAAGTGCATTGAATACGCGCGGCGCGTCAATCCCGGCATCAAGGTCATCCAGCTTTCGGCCACCAGCGGTGAGGGGCTCGATTCCTGGTATCAGTGGATCAAGGCCACCCGCCAGGTCTCTCTGATCGGCCATTCCGCACTGGCTGCCAGCGCCTGAGCACAAGAGGAAGAAAACCATGTGTCTTGCACTCCCAGCCAAAATTGTCGCCCTGGATGCGGCAACGGATATCGCGACCGTGGCGATTGGTGAGGTTCGAAAAGAGGTGTCGGTGGCCCTGGTCGAGGACGTTGCCATCGACGATTTTGTCCTCATCCACGTCGGCTACGCCCTGAACAAGATCAGCGAGGAAGAGGCCCAGCGTACTCTGGACCTGTTCGCCGAGGCCGGGCTGCTCGGGGAGGAAATCACATGAAATACGTCGAGGAATTCCGCGCCCGTGACCTGGCGAAAAAACTCGCCCGCGGCATCGCCCGCGAGGCGGACACGGGCCGGCAGTACAACATCATGGAATTCTGCGGTGGCCACACCCACGCCATCTTTCGCTACGGCGTGCAGGACCTCATGCCCGCCAACATCAATTTCGTGCACGGCCCGGGCTGCCCGGTGTGCGTGCTGCCCATCGGCCGCATTGACAACGCTATTGACCTGGTGGAGCGCCACGATGTGATTCTCTGCACCTACGGCGACATGCTGCGGGTGCCGGCCAGCGGCCGCAAGAGCCTGCTCAAGGCCAAGGCCGGCGGCGCCGACGTGCGCATGGTCTATTCCACCCTCGATGCCCTGAAGATCGCGCGCGACAACCCCGGGCGCGAGGTGGTGTTCTTCGCCATCGGCTTCGAGACCACCACGCCGCCCACGGCGGTGGCCCTGCGCCAGGTGCGCACCGAGGGGCTGCGCAATTTCAGCGTGTTCTGCAATCACGTGCTCACCCCGCCGGCCATCCGCAGCATCCTCGACACCCCCGATACCCGGGACAGCGGCTCGGTGCACATCGACGGCTTCCTCGGCCCCTCCCACGTCAGCTCCATCATCGGCAGCCAGCCCTACGAGGCCCTCGCCACGCAGTACCGCAAGCCGGTCATCATCGCCGGCTTCGAGCCGCTGGACGTCATGCAGTCCACCCTGATGCTGATCCGGCAGCTCAACGAGGGCCGTCACGAGGTGGAAAACGAATACACCCGCGTGGTCACACGCGAGGGCAACCGCAAGGCCCAGCAACTGGTGGCCGAGGTCTTCGAGCTGCGCCCCACCTTCGAGTGGCGCGGCCTGGGCCTGATGCCCCACAGCGCCCTGCAGATCCGCGAGGCCTATGCCGAGTTCAATGCCGAGCGGCGCTTCGAGGTGCCCACCATACAGGCCAGTGACGTGAAGGGCTGCGAGTGCCCGACCATCCTGCGCGGCGTGAAGAGGCCCACCGACTGCAAGCTGTTCGGCACCGTGTGCACGCCGGAGAGCCCCATGGGCTCGTGCATGGTGTCCTCCGAGGGCGCCTGCGCGGCCTACTGGAGCTATGGCCGCATGCGTATGCCCAATCCCGTCGGAGCCAACGCGGAGTCCGTGGCATGAGCGCCGTCATCAAACGCTTTCCCCATCGCCTGGACACCCGCCACGGCTGCGTGGACATGACCCACGGCAGCGGCGGGCGGGCCATGGCGCAGCTCATCGAGGAACTGTTTCGCAAGCACCTCGACAACGAGCTGCTGGGCCAGGGCAACGACCAGGCGCTGTTCCCCGTGTCGGCCGGCCGCATGGTCATGAGCACCGACGGCCACGTCATCTCACCGCTGTTCTTCCCCGGCGGCGACATCGGCTCGCTGGCCGTGCACGGCACCATCAACGACGTCGCCATGTCCGGCGCAAAACCGCTGTATCTGTCCGCCGCCTTCATCCTCGAGGAGGGCTTTCCCCTGGCCGACCTTGATCGCATCGTCATCAGCATGGCCACAGCGGCGAGCGCCGCCGGCGTACTAGTGGTGACCGGCGACACCAAGGTGGTGGAGCGAGGCAAGGGCGACGGCATCTTCATCACCACCACCGGCGTCGGCGTGGTGCCCGAGGGCATCCACATCTCCGGCGATCGCGCCCGCCCCGGTGACGCCATCCTGGTCAGCGGGACCATGGGCGACCACGGCATCGCCATCATGTCCAGCCGCGAGAATCTGCAATTCGAGCCCCGTATCAAGTCCGACTCCGCCGCCCTGCACACCCTGGTGGCGGAGATGGTCAATGCCGTCCCGGACATCCACTGCCTGCGCGACCCCACCCGCGGCGGCCTGGCCACCACCCTCAACGAACTCGCCCACCAGTCCGGCGTGGGCATGCGGCTGAACGAGACGGACATCCCCATCGACCCAGCGGTCACCGCCGCCTGCGAGCTGCTCGGCCTCGACCCGCTGTACGTCGCCAACGAGGGCAAGCTGATCTGTATCTGCACCGCCGAGGATGCCGACCGCTTGCTGGCGGTTATGCAGGCCCATCCGCAGGGACGACACGCGGCGCGTATCGGCGAGGTGGTCGAGGACGCCCACGGCTTCGTGCAAATGGAAACCAGCTTCGGCGGTCACCGGGTGATCGACTGGCTGGCCGGCGAGCAACTCCCGCGTATCTGCTGAAGGATGGCAACATGAGCGCATTACCCAGCGTACTGATTCTGGATGACGAAATTCGCGGCCTGGCAACGCTGCAACGCATTCTCGAGGATGACTTTGAGGTCTTCACCGCCAACAGCATCGCCGAGGCAGAAGACATCCTGCACCGGGAATGGGTGCAGATCCTACTGTGCGACCAGCGCATGCCGGACATGAGCGGCGTGGAATTCCTCAAGCGGGTGCGGGAAGAATGGCCCGAGGTGATCCGCATGATCATCTCCGGCTACACCGACTCCGAAGACATCATCAGCGCCGTCAACGATGCCGGCATCTACCAATACATCACCAAGCCCTGGCATCCGGAAAACCTGATCCTGACCCTGAAGAACGCCGCCGAGCTGTTTCAGTTGCAGCGCCAGAACGAAATGCTCTCCATCGAATTGAAGATGTCGCCGGAGCATGTCGAAAAGACCGTCTCCACCAAGAAGTTGACCCTGCGCGAACACTTCAGCGACGAAGACGGCATCGTGCGTACGGCCGGAAGCTGCATGAACGACGTATGCGGGCACATTCGTCGGGTCGCACCCTATGACGTCTCGGTGCTGATTTCCGGCGAGTCCGGCACCGGCAAGGAGCTGGCGGCACGTGCGCTGCACTACAACAGCCTGCGCTGGGACAAGCCCTTCGTGGTGGAAAACTGCGGCGCTCTGCCGGACGAACTGCTGGAAAGCGAACTCTTCGGCTGCAAGAAGGGCGCATACACCGGCGCGGTGGAAGACCGCGTCGGCCTGTTCGAACGCGCCAATGGCGGCACCGTGTTTCTCGACGAGATCGGCGAGGTCTCGCCGGCCTTTCAGGTCAAGCTGTTGCGCGTGTTGCAGGAAGGCGAGGTCAGACCCCTGGGCAGCGGCAAGACGCGCCATGTGGACGTGCGCATGATCGCCGCCACCAACAAGGATCTTGAAGACGAAGTCCGTGCCGGACGCTTCCGCGAAGACCTCTACTACCGCCTCACTACGGTGAGCATCCACATGCCGCCGCTGCGCGAGCGCCCGGAGGACATCCCCACCCTCGCCGAGGCGCTGCTCGATACCGCCATGAAACAGCTCGGCAAGCGGGTGGACGGATTCACCCCGGAGGCCCTCGCCTGCCTGCAGGCCTACCACTGGCCGGGCAACGTGCGTGAGCTGCAAAACGAGATCCAGCATGTACTCGTCATGTCCGACCAGGACCGACTGGGCGCCGACCTGCTGTCGCCGCGCGTGCTGCGTGCCGCGCCCGAGGAAGACGAGGCAGATATGCATGATCTGTACAGTCTGAATGGCACCCTCAAGGATCGCATCGAATCCCTGGAGGCACGCATCCTCAAGGAAACACTCATTCGCCTGCGCTGGAACAAGAGCCAGGCGGCAAAGGAACTGGGCCTGTCCCGAGTGGGTCTGCGCAGCAAGCTGGAGCGCTACTCGCTGGAGAAGGTCGAGCAGATACGAACTACCGGTGAAAGCAAGATCGCGGGGTAGCCTCTGGTGAAAAAGGCAACAACACTTACCGAGCTTCAGTCCGGTCGCTTGAGCGAACAGATCGACGTCGAAGTGCCCTTGGAGTTCGATGCCGCGCGGGAAAAGGCCTGGGTCGATGTGATCCAGACCATGGACATCCTGTACGCAGAACTGGTCGACAACCAGATCGAGCTTGAGCGCAAGAACACGGCGCTGGAGGACGCGCAGCAGTTCATTCGCAGCGTGCTGGGGGCAATGACCGATGTGCTCATCGTCTGCGACACGAAGGGGCGCATCCAGCAGATCAACAAGGCACTGGAAACGCTGACGGGCAAGTCCGAATCCGAATTGCTGTCCTCACGTCTGGAAGACCTGTTTGCCCCGGAATCCCTGCCGCTGATTGAAAATTTCCCCAACAAGCCTGAATCCGGTGTCGTCTCGGATTGCGAGGTCAACCTGATCGACCACCATGGCAGCAGTGCGCCGCTGGCGATGAATTGCTCGTCGCGCCATGATCCACAGGGGGAACGGGTCGGCACTGTGCTCATCGGCCGCCCACTGGGTGAATTGCGCCGTGCCTATCACGACCTCAATATCGCCCACGAAGAATTGAAGCAGACACAGTTGCAACTGGTACATTCGGAGAAGATGGCCTCACTGGGCCGGCTTGTCGCCGGCGTGGCCCATGAGCTCAACAACCCTATCAGCTTCGTGTTTGGCAACATGCACTCGCTGAAGCGTTACAGTGATCGCTTGATTCGCTATCTGAACGCTATCGAGGCTGGCACCGATGATCGCAAATTGCAGTTATTGCGCGACGACCTCAAGATAGATCGAGTAGTCGGTGACATGGACTCGCTGATCAACGGCACGATGGAGGGTGCCCAGCGGGTCAGTGACATCGTCAAGGATCTGCGGCGTTATTCGGCATCACGCACCGAGCCCGTCAGCGTCTTCGATCTTCCCGAGGTGATTCGCACCGCCACACAGTGGGTCATCAAGGCCAGCCGCATCAAGACCGAGGTGGTGCTGAATCTTCCGGAAAAACTGGAAATAGAGGGTCGAAAGGGGCAGGTGCATCAGATACTTGTCAATCTGGTACAAAATGCCTGCGACGTCATGGAAGGGCAGGACGACGCGCGCGTTGAAATCAGTTGTACCCAGTTGACGGATGCGGCACTGATCCGGGTTCGGGATCACGGCAACGGCATCCCGGAAGACGATCTGGGAAAGATCTTTGACCCTTTCTTCACCACCAAGGCAGTGGGCAAGGGCACCGGCCTGGGGCTGTACGTCAGCTATGGTCTGGCCACTGGGCTCGGCGGGGATTTGCGTGCCGCAAACCATGCGGATGGCGGTGCGGTATTTTCCCTGGAGGTGCCGCTGAATGCCGGAAAAGATACCTGAGCCATCGGCTGAAAAACTCAACCTCCTGTGGCTGCAATCCAACGGATGCGGCGGATGCAGCATGTCCCTGCTGTGCGCCGAATCACCCGACCTGCTCACCAGCCTGGAGAGCGCCGGCATCAATCTGCTCTGGCACCCCTCCCTCAGCGAGGCCTCGGGGAGCGAATTGCAGGCCGTCCTTGCACGCATCCTCGCCGGAGAGCTCCGCCTCGATCTGCTGTGCCTGGAGGGCTCCGTCATCACCGGCCCGCAGGGCAGCGGCCGGTTTCACATCCTCGCCGGCACCGGCCGCCCCATGATGGATTGGATACGCACGCTGTCCGCGGTGGCCCGGCACGTGGTCGCCGTCGGCACCTGCGCCACCTACGGCGGCATTACCGCCGCTGGCGGCAACCCCTCCGGGGCCACCGGCCTGCAATACGACGGCGCCGACAGGGGCGGTCTCCTGGGACGCGACTTCGTCGCCCGTGACGGCCTGCCGGTCATCAACATCGCCGGCTGCCCCACCCATCCCAACTGGGTCACCGAGACCCTGGTGCAACTCGCCATCGGCGCCTTCAGCGAACAGGAAATGGACGAGCTGGGCCGACCGCGCAGCTACACCAATCACCTGGTTCACCACGGCTGCCCGCGCAACGAGTATTACGAATACAAGGCCAGTGCGGAAAAGCCCTCGGATCTGGGCTGCCTGATGGAGCACCTGGGCTGTCTCGGCACCCAGGCCCGCGCCGACTGCAACACCCGCCTGTGGAACGGCGACGGCTCTTGCCTGCGCGGCGGCCATGCCTGCGTCAACTGCACCGCACCGGGCTTCGAGGAGCCGGGCCACGCCTTCAATGAAACCCCCAAGGTGGCCGGCATCCCGGTGGGCCTGCCCACAGACATGCCCAAGGCATGGTTCGTCGCCCTGGCCTCCCTGTCCAAGGCGGCGACACCCAAGCGCCTGAAGGAAAACGCCGTCGCCGATCACGTCGTCGTGCCCCTGCGCAGCCTGACGTGAGAACGTAAATGAGCCGCCGCATCGTCGGCCCCTTCAACCGCGTCGAGGGCGATCTCGAGGTGCAGTTAGAGATCCGCGATGCCGTGGTGGAGAATGCCTGGGTGGTATCGCCCCTGTACCGCGGCTTCGAGCAGATCCTGCGAGGCAAGCCCCCCGCCGACGCGCTGGTCTATACCCCGCGCATCTGCGGGATCTGTTCCGTGGCCCAGTCCGTGGCCGCGGCTCGGGCGCTGGCGGACGCACAGGGCCTGGACATGCCGCCCAATGGCCGGCTCGCCCTCAACCTGATCCTCGCCAACGAGAACATCGCCGATCACCTGAGCCACTTCTATCTGTTCTTCATGCCGGATTTCGCCCGCGACATCTATCGCGACCAGCCTTGGCATGACGACATCGCCCGGCGCTTCAAGGCCGTCTCCGGCAGCGCCACCCGGCAGGTCCTGCCCGCGCGCGCCGAATGGCTGCACATCATGGGCATCCTCGCCGGCAAGTGGCCGCACAGCCTGGCCATCCAGCCCGGCGGCACCACACGCACCATCGAGGGCCAGGAACAGGCGCGCATCCTCTCCATCATCTTTGCCTTCCGGCGCTTCCTCGAAGAGGTGCTGTTCGGCGATACGCTGGACAACATCCTCGCCCTCGCTTCCGTTGCCGAACTGGATGCCTGGCTCGAACGCCATCCCTTGGCGCACAGCGACTTCGCGCGCTTCCTGCATGTCTCACGGAGCCTGGAACTGGACCGGCTGGGCCGCGCCAGCGACACCTTCCTGAGCTACGGTGTGTATCCCGGTGAGGCGGACGAGCTATTCCGCCGCGGCCTGTGGCGGGACGGTGCACGAATCTTCGACCCCGCCACCATCAGCGAAGACCTCTCCCACAGCTGGATGACGCAGGGCAGTGGGCCCGCACACCCCTACGACGGCGCCACCGAGCCCGACGCCGACAGCCCCGGCGGCTACACCTGGTGCAAGGCCCCGCGCCTCGACGGCGCCGTGGTCGAGGTGGGCGCCCTGGCGCGGCAGGTGGTGGACGGCCATGCCCTGATCCGCGACCTGGCGACCCAGAGCGGCGGCAACGTGCGCAATCGCGTCATCGCCCGCCTACTGGAGATCGCGCGCGTGGTGGATGCCATGACCCCGTGGGCGCGCGCCCTGCGTCCCCGCGAGCCCTTCTGCCACCACGGCAAGCCGCCTGCCGAGGCACAGGGCTGCGGCCTCACCGAGGCCGCGCGCGGCAGCCTCGGCCACTGGCTGCGCATCCGCGACGGGCGCATCCACAACTACCAGATCATCGCCCCGACCACCTGGAACTTCTCCCCGCGTGACGCCGGCGGCACGCCCGGCGCCCTGGAACAGGCCCTGGTGGGTGCGCCGGTGCGCGAGGGCGAGACGGACCCGGTGGCCGTGCAACACATCGTGCGCTCCTTCGATCCCTGCATGGTCTGCACGGTGCATTGAGCCGCTGATGCCTTCCCCCGATCTGTTGCCGTTACAGGGTGAAACCCTCCGTGTACGCGGCCAGGTGCAGGGCGTGGGCTTTCGCCCCACGGTCTGGCGCCTGGCGCGGGCGTGCAGCCTGCGCGGCGATGTCTGCAACGATGCCGAAGGCGTGCTGATCCGCGCCTGGGGAACCACGAGCGCCATTGAGGAATTCGTGCGCCGCCTGCGCGCGGAGCCACCACCGCTGGCGCGCATCGATACCATCGAACGCAGCGCACTGACTGCGCAGAACACACCCGCCGAATTCACCATCCGCGAGAGCGCCGACGGCACGGCGCAGACCGGCGTTGCCCCCGATGCCGCCACCTGCCCCGATTGCCTGCGCGAGATACGCGATCCCCAGGACCGGCGCTACCGCTACGCCTTCACCAACTGCACCCACTGCGGTCCGCGCCTGTCCATCGTGCGGCGCATCCCCTACGACCGCCGCAACACCAGCATGGCGCCCTTCGTGCAGTGCCCGGCGTGCCAGGCCGAGTACGACGACCCCGCCGACCGCCGCTTCCATGCCCAGCCCAACGCCTGCCCCGCCTGCGGTCCCCACTTACAGTTGTTCGATGCCAACGGCAACGCAGTGCACGTCGAGGGCGCACGGGACACCATCGACGCCGCGCACTGGCTCATCGAGCAGGGCAGCATCGTGACGGTAAAAGGACTCGGCGGTTTTCATCTCGCCTGTGATGCCGGCAACGCCGCCGTGGTCGCGAAGCTGCGTCGGCGCAAACGGCGTTACAGCAAGGCCTTCGCGCTGATGGCACGGGACGTGGTCATGATCCGGCGCTACGCCCATGTCAGCGCCGATGAGCAGGCACTGCTGGAGGATCGCGCGGCGCCCATCGTGGTACTGGATGCCATTCCCGGCAGCTTGCCGGAAGCGCTGGCGCCCGGACAGCACACCCTCGGCTTCATGCTGCCCTACACACCGCTGCATCACCTGTTGATGCAGGACATGGCGCGCCCGATGGTGCTCACCTCCGGCAACCTCAGCGACGAACCGCAGTGCATCGACAACGCAGACGCCCTCGCACGCCTGGCCGGCATCGCCGACTTCTGGCTGCACCACGACCGCGACATCGTCAACCGCCTGGACGACTCCGTGGCACGGGTCGCCGTCGGCAGGCCACAGATCCTGCGCCGCGCGCGCGGCCATGCGCCCGCCGCGTTGCCGCTGCCCGCCGGCTTCGAACAGGCCCCGCCGGTGCTGGCCATGGGCGCGGAACTGAAAAACACCTTCTGCCTGCTCGGCAGGGGAGAGGCCATCCTCTCCCAGCACATGGGCGACCTGGAGGAGGCCCACACCCTCGCCGATTACCGCCGCCACCTCGACCTCTACCGGCAGCTCTTCGACCACGCCCCGCAGCGCATCGCCGTGGACCTGCACCCCGACTACCTCTCCACCCAGATCGGCCAGGGCCTCGCCAGCGAGGCCGGTCTCGAGATCGTCAAGGTGCAGCACCACCACGCCCACATCGCCGCCTGCATGGCCGAACACGGCCTGCCCCTGGACACGCCCCCCGTGCTGGGCATCGCCCTCGACGGCCTGGGCCTCGGCGCCGACGGCACCCTGTGGGGCGGGGAATTCCTGCGCGCCGACTATCGCGGCTTCCAGCGCCTGGCCAGCTTCAGCCCCGTGCCCATGCCCGGAGGCACCCAGGCCATGCACGAACCCTGGCGCAACACCTATTCGCAGTTATGGGCGTTTCTCGGCTGGGAAACCGTGCAGGCCGACTACGCCGAACTCGACATCGTGCGCTTCCTCGCCGCCAAGCCCCTGGCCACCCTGAACACCATGCTGCAACGCGGCCTCAACAGCCCCCGCAGCTCCTCCTGCGGCCGCCTGTTCGACGCCGTTGCCGCGGCCATCGGCATCTGCCGCGAGGCCATCACCCACGAAGGCCAGGCCGCCATAGAGCTGGAATCCCTCGCCACCCCGGTGTTCGCCGAGGAAGCCCGGCGCGCCTACCCCACCGCACCGCTTATCGGCGACGATACCTGCCCACGCCTCGCCTGGACGGCCCTGTGGCAGTCCCTCCTCGACGACCTCAGGAACGGCACCGAGCCCGCCCGCATCGCCGCCCGCTTTCACCACGGACTCATCAACACCATCGTCGCCACCGCCATCGAAATCGCCCGGGCACACGTCATCGATACCATCGTTCTCGGTGGCGGAGTATTTCAAAACAGGCTGGTTCTGGAAGGTGTATCGGCAGCTTGTGCAGCAGCGGGCTTCAAGCTGCTTCATCCGCAGCTCGTGCCGGCCAACGACGGCGGCGTGGCCCTGGGCCAGGCCGTAGTTGCCGTCGCCCGATCAAACTTAGGGGAATAACGTATTTCAACAACGAGAAATGGCGCGCCTGACAGGAGTCGAACCTGTGACCCCCGCCTTCGGAGTGGGTTAAAACACCCTTTCCGATAAAAATTCCCGGGACAAGCCCTCTCGCTTAGGCTCGACTTTCGCTACGCAATAGCGAGGTATTCTGCAGTCAAAAGCAAAAAAACTTACGCCGCAAGCGGCGGGAAATAGAACCCCAAGGGATTCAACTGAGATAGCCAAGGGAGCACTATTCAAAGTTATTTTTTAGGTATCTCTAAACACCCCCGACACACTTATCCCAACAGTAACGTATGCAATTTATCCAGCACTTCACGTCTCTTTTGGTCTCCTGATCAGAAAAATTCGTCATCATTCTTTACCATCTCCCTCGGTACGGTGATTTGGTAGCACTTATCCAACACACCGCCCGATACGATCATTCGCTTGCCACTACCCAGATCAACCTCACCAACCTTCAGCACATTAAACCAGGCGTGATGATGACGCTGGGCAAACCACAAAAACAACCGCTTGGCCTTCACCTGGCCACAACTCGACAATAGCGACTGCAACAACACCGGACGCAGATTGACGGCGGAGTCGAACAGTTTATCCAACTGACTGAAATCGGCCTTGCTACTCACCTCCGCTGCCAGCTCCAACAATGCCAATTCCGGCGTGGCGTAAGGGAGGGGCCAATCCCAGTGGCCAAAAGGCTGATTTAGCAATGCGGATTCAGGCAATACTTCAAACAGTTTCAGCTTGTGCTGTGTAAAGGTGAAATCCCCCTCCACCTTGGGCAACCAGCTCGGCAGGGCTGTGAGACAGTAAAGCTGTATGGCATTTTTATCACTCAAGGCCAGATAGTGACTCAACCCCTGCTGTTGCAAAGCACTAAGGCCACCCACATGCAGATCATGCCCCAACTCCCGCAAGGAGTAGAGCAAGTGCTGCCACTTCAAAGGCGGCCCGGGCCGTCGGTAGGCCCCACGCGCCACTGCCTGTAAAACCCCGTTGCGGATAAAAGCATCGATCCGAGGCCTGGAAAAACCTTTTTCCATCAGCCAGGCGCGATCCACCACCAATCCTTCAGGAAGTTGGCTGACAAGATCAGAAGGGGGAGAACTCATGATAAAAGTTTACCTCTGCTAGATTTTGCATATCTATAGTATGCATTATGGTCGGCAGGCAAACTACCATCAAGTTTATATTTTGTGCTTTTTGCATACTGAACATATGCAATATGGGACAACATCAAACCATGACAGCATAATCAATCGCTTTTAAGAGGCTGATCAAGCGTGTCACTATTGCGAATTTTCCCCTGCCGTACTGAAAGCTTACTCAGAAGATTATTTATTTTTCGTTTTTACCACCCACTACTGATCCTGAAGGCGCTACTAACATGATGAAAGTATCACAGACGGCGGATTACGCTTCGCTCATCCGTCCTACGGCTCTGAAAGCGCTTGAAAAAGAGACCAAATAAAGCGTGGCAATCAAGCCATCGTTCAACAATTGACGGGTTGTTTGGATATATAACGCTGTAAGAGTCGTTTCACCGCATTTTTCGGCGTAGCGGAGAGCTTCTGCATGAGTG
>JAJRWE010000167.1 GCA_024276955.1 Gammaproteobacteria bacterium | reverse complement strand
TCGCCACTCTGTCCATTACCCCATCCATCACCCCGCCCATCGCTAGCCGGCCAACGCCTATGTCTGGCCATTGACGAAGAACGGCCACTGCAGGTAGTCGGCGTACCCAATGCCTATTGCGCATTGCAGGCACAACGGGCCGGATTCAGGGCGATTTATCTGTCCGGTGCCGCTGTGGCGAATATGGCGTATGGCCGTCCGGATCTCGGCCTGATCACACGTGCCGAAATCGTTGAAGAGGCGCGCCGTATCACGGCAACCACGCCACTACCACTGCTGGTCGATGTGGATACGGGATGGGGTGATGAAATCGCGGATTGTGTGCAGGAGCTGGAACAGGCAGGCGCTGCCGGACTGCATGTCGAAGATCAGGTGGACGAGAAGCGCTGCGGTCATCGCCCCGGCAAGCTGCTGGTGCCGACAAGGGAAATGCAGGCCCGTCTGTCAGCCGCCCTGGCGGCGCGGCAGGACAGCAGTTTCGTCATTATGGCGCGTACTGATGCCTGTGCGGTTGAAGGCCTGACGGCTGCCATCGATCGCAGTCTGGCCTATATCGAAACCGGTGCCGACATGATCTTCGTGGAAGCGCTCACCTCACTGGCAGAATACCGACAATTCACCAAGGCCGTGGGGGTTCCGGTGCTCGCCAACTTGACTGAGTTTGGGCAAACGCCGTTGTTCGATCGCGAACAGATGGCGCAGACTGGCGTCAACCTGCTGCTCTATCCATTGAGTGCATTCCGGGTTATGAGTAAAGCAGTAGAGGGGTTGTATGCCTCGATACGCGCAGACGGCAGTCAGCACGCCTGGCTGGAGCGCATGCAGACCCGAGAGGAATTATACGAGTTGTTAGATTACCTCACGGCAGAGCTGGCGCAGGATGCGCAACACAAAAAAGATCATGCAAAAACTGACTGAAAAATTTGTTCCAACCTATGCCCGCTGGGTCATACGCTGGCGCTGGCTGGTAGTGGTTACGTGCCTGCTTGCAGTCACTGCTGCTGGTTATGGCTTGCGCAATTTTGCGTTTACCGCCGATTACAAGGTGTACTTCGGTAAAGACAATGCCGAGCTTATCGCCTTCGAGAAATTCGAAAATACCTATACCAGTTCCGAGAATATTCTCTTCGTCCTCCAGCCGAAGGACAAAAACGTCTTTACTCCCAAGACTCTGGAGATCATCAAACAACTGACCACAATGGCATGGCAGATTCCGTATGCCATCCGCGTGGACTCCATCACCAATTACCAGCACACCGAGGCCAACGGCGACGACCTGACGGTAGCCGACCTGGTGGAAAATCCACAAGCGCTGGATGCCGTCGGCCTGGCCAGGATCAGGGCCGTGGCGCTGGATGAGCCGGCGCTGGCGGGGCGCCTGATCGCCTACGATGGCGGCACCACCGGCGTCTCAGTGACCTTGCAGTTTCCCGGCGCAGACCATACCCGGCATCTGCCGGAATCCGTGGCCTACGCCGAAAAGCTCGTTGCGGATCTGCGCGCCACCTATCCCGACCTAACCGTGGCGCTTACCGGCATCGCCATTTTCAGCGCGGCGGAGATCCAGGTCAGTGAATCGGATTCGTACACCCTGGTGCCGGTGATGTACGGCCTGATGATCACGTTGCTACTGGTACTCTTGCGCTCGGTTTCCGGTACGGTAGTGACGCTGTTGGTGGTCAGCCTGTCGGTTGTCACCGCCCTGGGCCTCATGTCCTGGCTCGGCATCAAGATGAACGCATCGACGGCACTGGCGCCGATTATCATTTTCACCCTCGCCATCGCCGACAGCGTGCACATCCTGTTGGCCACCTTCCACAAAATAGCCACGGGCCATTCGAAACAGGATGCCCTGGTGGAAAGTCTGCGCATCAATGCCGAGCCGGTGTTCCTGACCACACTAACGACGAGTATCGGTTTTCTGAGCCTCAATTTTTCTGATTCACCACCATTTAACGAGCTCGGCAATATCACGGCCATCGGTGTAATCGCGGCGTGGGTATTCTCTATGACCTTCCTGCCGGCCCTGATGTCAATGCTCCCGCTACGTGTTCGACCGCAGGCCAAAGGCCGGCGCCTGGCCATGGATCGCTTCGGCGACTTCGTGGTTGGCCGGCGTGTGCCGTTGTTCTGGGGCATGATAGTCCTGAGCCTCATCATCATATCTTTCATTCCCCGCCTCGAACTGGATGATCGGTTTATCCAGTGGTTTGACGAAAGCGTCCCGTTTCGTGTCGATACGGATTTCGCCACCGCCAATCTTACGGGCCCCTACGTCCTGGAATTTTCCATCAACTCCGGCGAGTCCGGTGGCATTTCAAAACCCGAATATCTGCAACGACTGGAGACCTTTACGGCCTGGCTGCGTGCACAGCCTGAGATTACCCATGTCAACAGCTTTACCGATGTCATGAAGCGTCTGAACAAATCCATGCACGGCGATGACCCTGGCTGGTATCGGTTGCCCGACAAACGTGAGCTGGCAGCCCAATTTCTGTTGCTATACGAAATGTCCCTGCCCTACGGTCTTGATCTCAACAGCCAGAT
>JAJRWE010000016.1 GCA_024276955.1 Gammaproteobacteria bacterium | reverse complement strand
CCGAAACGCCGCTCCACGACCTCGCGCTGTTTGGCGGTGAGCTGGCTCAGCCATGACTCGATGCAATGCTGCATGTCTTCATCTTGCAGCAGCACGGAGGGGTCGGGATTATACTCATCGGGAATGGCGTCGATGAGGGTCTTGTCACTGTCGCGGCCCAGCGGCACGTCCACCGAGGTCACACGTTCGTTAAGGCCCATCATGCGCTTCACATCCTCAATGGGCTTGTCGAGCATCTTGGCGACCTCTTCCGGCCGTGGCTCATGATCCAGCGACTGCGCCAGGTGCCGGGCGGCACGCAAATAGACGTTGATCTCTTTCACCACATGAATGGGCAGGCGAATGGTGCGCGTCTGGTTCATGATGCCGCGCTCGATGGTCTGGCGGATCCACCACGTGGCATAGGTCGAAAAGCGAAAACCGCGTTCCGGGTCGAATTTTTCCACCGCGCGGATCAGGCCCAGGTTGCCCTCCTCGATGAGATCCAGCAGGGCCAGGCCGCGGTTGAGGTAACGCCGCGCAATCTTCACCACCAGGCGCAGATTGCTCTCGATCATGTGCCGGCGTGCATCCTGATCACCCTTCTGGATGCGGCGCGCGATGCTGACTTCCTCTTCGGCGTTCAGCAGGGGGGAAAAGCCGATTTCACCCAGATAGAGCCGGGTGGCATCGAGATCGCGGTCGCTGAGGTCAGAACGCTGTGCGCGGCGGCGTTCCTGGCGCGCGGCGGGCTTGTCCTTCACCGGGGGTGTTTCCGGCAGGGGTTCTTCCGCCTCTTCCACAACGGCAGTTTCCACCATCACATCCTCAATGAGTACCTCATCCATCGGCACCAGCTCGATCTCTTCATCCATGATTTCACGAACTTCCGGCGTTACTTCTTCATCTTCTTTATTGCGCATGGTTTCCGCTTTCTGGTGCATTGCCGGGTCAGCGCTGAGGCAGGTAGCGCAGGGGGTTAACAGGCTTGCCGTTGCGGCGAATCTCGAAATGCAGCATGGGACGCCGGGCGCCGCTGCTGCCCATGTCCGCGATTCGCTGACCGGCCCTTATCACATCACCTTCCTTAACACGCAACTTATCGTTATGCGCATATGCACTAAGATATTTCTCATTGTGCTTGATGATAATAAGCTGACCATATCTCACAAGTCCACTGCCAGCGTAAACCACCCTTCCAGCCGCCGCCGCATGAACCGGGTTGCCACGTTGTCCGGCAATGTCGATGCCCTTGCGGCCGGGGTCATTGGCAGAAAATGTCTGAAAAACCTTGCGGCTTTTTACCGGCCATCGCCACTGTGGATTGTTGGGGAAGCTGACACTCGGGCGCTTCACCGGCAACGGCGCAATGGGCGTCGCCACGGGGGGCTTTGCCCTATCGACCGCACGCGGCCCCGCCTTTACCGGGCCCACCACCGGCGCCGGTTTACGTAGCGGTGGTTTGGACCGCACTTTAGGCGGTGGGGTTCCAATCTCCGGCGGCACCACACGCAGTACCTGGCCGGGGTTAAGGCCATAGGGTGGACGGATGCCGTTCCATTGCGCGATCTTGCGGTAGTCGTAGCCATACAGAAAACCGATGGAGTACAGGGTTTCACCGGGTTCGACGACGTGGTGCATATGCGCGCCGCAACCCGTCAACAATACTACAGGCAACAGCGAGGACAACAACAGCCATCGACGTATCAACTGTGTTGCCATGGGAGACATCCGGGCGTGGGCGTCAGTGCAGGACGATGAACAGGACCACCAGCGCGACTACCAGCCAGCCCAGGATGTCCACGTAGCGGTGCAGCCTCTCTTCCATGCTTTTCCCGCCCCATTTCATTAGCCCGGCAACGAGGAAGAAACGCGCCCCGCGGCCAACCGCCGAGGCCAGCACGAAGGGCAGGAAGGCCATGGAAATGGCGCCGGCGGCAATAGTGAAGACCTTGTAGGGGATGGGCGAAAAACCGGCAATGAAAATGGTCCACGCCCCCCACTCGTCGAACCAGGCCACGGCCTGCTGGTAGCGATCCCAGTAATTGGAGGTCTGCAACCAGGGCTCGATCTGGCCGAAGGCGAGATAGCCGATAAGGTAACCCAGCATGCCACCCAGCACCGAGGTAACCGTGGTAATGGTGGCGAAACGCCAGGCCCGATCCGTGCGCGCCAATGCCATGGGCGCCAGCATCACGTCGGGCGGGATGGGGAAAAAGGAGGACTCGGCGAAACTCAGCCCGCCCAGGTACCAGGGTGCATGGCGGTGTTCCGCCCAGTGCATAACGCGTTCGTACAAGCGGGAAAAGAGTTTCATTGATGGCCTATTGGTTTTGTCGGTATTTGTTTTGCCACAGAGGCACGGAGAATGGTGATTATAACTTGTGACACCGCTCCGCAGTGTCACACATCCCGTGGCGCTCTGCGCCGCATGGGTGGTTGCGGGTAATTGTCCTGCAGCCTGCCGCCATGTTTTGCGGTCTGCGACGCAAAACGTCACGTCTTCCCATGAGGGTCACATGCGTCCAGGGTTACGCCGCAGCGCGGTGTAACAAGTTGCCAATCCAGTGCACGCGGCAAACGCCATGCTGAATTCCGGCCTGCGCCGGAATGACGTCGTCCGTTCTCTGTGTCCTCCGTGTCTCGGTGGCGAAAAAGTCCATTGAAATCGACTACTGCGTACCACTCAACATCGGCACGAAACTCACCCGATCCAGTACCTGCTGCTCAAAGCCGTCGGCGGTACGGGTAATCAGGATCAGCGTCTGCACACCGCGCGTGCCCACCGGCACTACCAGCCGCCCACCGGGCGCCAGTTGCTGCAGCAGCGCATCCGGCACCTGTTCCGGTGCGGCGGTGGCGATGATACCGTCGAACGCCCCGGCCTCCGGCCAGCCCCATGTACCGTCGCTGTATTTGCAGCGGATATTGTTGAGTTTGAGGTCAAAGAAACGCTGACGTGCCTGATCCAGCAACGGACGGATGCGCTCCACGGTGTACACCTCGCCCACCAGCGGTGAGAGAATGGCGGCCTGATAACCGGAACCGGTGCCCACCTCCAGCACCTTGTTCAGCAGGCCTCCGTCCAGCAGGGCCTCGGTCATACGTGCCACGATGTAAGGCTGGGAGATGGTCTGGCCAAAGCCGATGGGCAACGCGGTATCCTCGTAGGACCGGCTGGCCAGGGCCTCGTCGACGAACAGGTGCCGGGGCGTGTTGCGGATCACGTCCAGCACCTGCTGATTCTTGATCCCCTCGTCCGCCAGACGCCGCACCAGGCGGTCGCGGGTGCGCTGGGAGGTCATGCCGATATCGCTGCGATTCTGACTCACATGCCCTCCAGCCAGCTGGCCACCTGATCGAGGGCGCGATAGCGCGTGAGGTCCACGTGCAGCGGCGTCAGCGAGACGCAATTATTGCGCACCGCGAAAAAAGCGGTGCCGGGGCCGGCGTCCTGCTCGGCGCCCACCGGCCCCACCCAATAGATGTCGCGGCCGCGCGGATCCTGCATTTTTACCACCGGCTCGGACTTGTGGCGCCGGCCGAGGCGGGTGGCCTCGAAGCCCTCGATGGCCTCCCAGGGTACATCGGGCACGTTGACGTTGAGAATGGTATCCGCCGGTAACGGATCATTCTTCAACAGTTCCAGCAGCTGCACGACCGCCTGCGCGGCGCTGTCGTAGTGGCGCAGCTCCTCACCCACCAGCGACACGGCGATGGCCGGCAGGCCGAGAAAACGCCCCTCCATGGCCGCCGCCACGGTGCCGGAATAGATCACGTCGTCACCCATGTTGGAGCCGGCGTTGATGCCGGCGATGACCATATCCGGCTCCTCGTCCAGCAGCCCGGTGATGGCCAGATGCACGCAATCGGTGGGCGTACCGTCCACACGCACCACGCCGTCGTCCTCGCGCCAGGCACGGATGGGGTTTTCCAGGGTCAGGGAATTGCTCGCCGCGCTGCGGTTGCGGTCCGGAGCAACCACGCGGATATCCGCCAACGGCGCCAGGGCGGCGGCTAGTTGGCGCAGGCCCGGCGCCTGGTAGCCATCATCATTACTCAACAGAATTCTCATGGGCGGGTATTATATCCACATCTCCCGCCATTATTTCCCTTGCGGCCACAAACTATGACAAAGAAAAAAACCATCGAGGAGAATGCCGACCTGTTCCGGCGTCTGATGTCGGACGTAAAACCGCTGGAAACAGAGCCGTGCACCATGCCCGCCAAAGCGCGCCCGGCGCCGCGCCCCCGCCACGACAACCCGTCCGCCCCTGTCCGCCCAGGCTTCGTCGAGCGTGAACATGCCTCCGACATCAATCCCGAAGAGGCGCTGTTTTTCGCCCGAAGCGGCCTGCAGCAGCGCCTGCTGCGTCAACTCAAGAGGGGCGAACTGCGCCCCGAGGCCCATCTCGACCTGCACGGCCACACCATCGCCGAGGCCGGCGCCCAGCTCAGCACCTTCCTGACCGACGCCCAGGGTGCCGGCCTGCGCTGCGTATGCGTCATCCACGGCAAGGGCTACCGTTCTGCCGAGGGGCGCCCGGCACTCAAAACCCAGGTCAACCAATGGTTACGCGACACGCACACGGTTCTCGCCTTCAGCTCCACCCGTCCCCGCGACGGCGGCATGGGCGCCCTCTACGTGTTACTGAGGCGTCCCTGACACGCTCACGCCAGGCCCTTTGGTGGCCTCCTCGCCACCCCTCCCCTCAACAGGCAATACCCTATTTTTTTCCTAAAGAATCGATATCAAGATGCCGATGAGGCGGAAAACAAACGGACTTTTACCCGAGTATTATGGAAAAATTATAATGAGAAGCCTGTTTCGCCCCGCCACCCTGATCATGGATCGCCTTCGCTACCCGCTTAAATTCGGACTCATTTTTGCCGTGATACTGATCCCGATGCTGATCCTCAGCGCCATGCTGGTGGCCAGCATTGATGGTGAAATCAGCTCCCTACAAAACGGCCAACGAGGCTTGGCCTATCTCAAGATTACCAGGCTGCCCATCGAACACATCCAGCAACACCGCGGCATGACCAGCGCCTACCTCAACGGCAATCAGGGCTTCCGTGATCGCATCGTGCAAAAACGCCGTGACGTCGACCAGCACCTGGCCAACCTGCAGGCCACCGACGAGGAACTGGGCGGCGCGTTGGCAACCACTGGCAGGCTGCAGGAGATCCTCAGCCAGTGGGAGACCATCAAGGGCCATTCCCTCAACGCCACATCGGCGGACAGTCTCAAGGCCCACAATGCCCTCGTCGCCAGACTCATCGACCTCATGAGCCATGTGGCCGACACCTCTGAAATCACCCTGAGTCCCACCTTGGACAGCTATTATCTGGGCAACGCCCTGGCACACCGTCTGCCCAACCTGACTGAGAACATGGGACTGGCACGCGCACTCGGCTCCAGCGCCGCCGCGGCCGACACACTCACCCAGGCCACGTATACTAAACTGGCGGTCTTCACGGAAAACATCCACAATTACAACAATAACCTGCGCAAGGGCCTGGCCGCTGCCTTCGACGATAATCCGCAACTCGGCAAGGCACTGAGCCGCCAGGTCAAGGCCAACGACAAAGCCATGACCCAACTGGCAGCCCTGCTGCGCCGGGATCTGCTGGATGCCGATCCCATCACCATCAGCAGCGATGCCGTGTTCTCCACGGCAACCCAGGCCATCACCAAGACCTATGCCCTGTTCGATGCCATTGTGCCCCAGTTGGACGCACTGCTTGCCGAACGCATCGCCGCCGGCCACGCGAAAGAAATCAGCACCATCGCCATCGCCCTGGCCGTACTGTTGCTCACCGCCTATCTGTTCGCCGGCCTCTATCTTTCCGTCAACGACAGCGTGCAAGACATGCACGAAGCCACCCAGCACCTGGCCGCAGGCGACCTGACAACCCGGGTACAGATTGCCAGCCGTGACGAAATGGGCGACATCGCCAACAGTTTTAACGAGATGGCCGGGGGATTCAGCGATACCGTGCGGCACATCATCGCCTCCTCTGCGCAACTGACCACCGCCGGCGAAGAAATGTCGGCCATCACTGCCCAGACCAGCCAAGGTATACAAGGGCAGCAGTCACAGACCGACCAGCTGGCCACCGCCATGAATGAAATGGCCGCGACCGTGCAGGAGGTCGCCCACCACGCCCTAGAGGCCGCCAACGCCGCCACGAAGGCAAATAATGAATCCAGTCAGGGACGTCAGGTGGTCAACAACGCTGTCAACACCATCAACGCCCTCGCCGAGGCCATCGGCCGCGCCGGCGATGCCATTCAGCGCGTGGAGGCCGACAGCGACCACATCGGTGCCGTGCTGGACGTGATTCGCGGCATCGCCGAGCAGACCAATCTGCTGGCACTGAACGCCGCCATCGAGGCCGCGCGCGCTGGCGAGCAGGGCCGCGGCTTTGCCGTGGTGGCGGATGAGGTACGCACCCTGGCCAACCGCACCCAGAAATCGACGCAGGAGATCCAGCAGATGATCGAATCCCTGCAGGCCGGCTCAAAGGAAGCGGTGCAGCTCATGGAGCAGAGTCGCGAGCAGGCCCAGACCGGCGTCGTGCAGACCGCCAAGGCCGGTGACGTCCTCAGCACTATCGCCGACGAGGTGGAACGCATCAACGACATGAACACACAGATCGCCAACGCCACCGAGGAACAAAGCGCGGTAGCCGAGGAGATCAACCGCAACGTGGTCTCCATCAGCCAGGTGGCCGACAAGTCAGCCCAAGGCGCCGAACAGACCACGCGCACCAGTGAGGAACTGGCCAACCTGGCCACCAACCTGCAGCAGGTGGTGGCCAAATTCAAGGTCTGACAGCCGCCACCGCACATCAAGTTACACAAGCGGCCTTCTGGGCCGCTTTTACGTTTAGGACAACGCCAAATCGCGCGGCAGCACCGCAGCCCGGTGAGCCACAGGGTATCCAACCCCCGCTCAATCCTTGTCACTTGAGGTTGGGCTGGTCAATTCATGATGTCTAAAACCACCT
>JAJRWE010000015.1 GCA_024276955.1 Gammaproteobacteria bacterium | reverse complement strand
GCTGCCTTGCGCACGTCGTGCTTAACATTTGGGATTACTCCCGCCTGCCCGACGATAGCTACCCGGTGGCTGACCTGCCTTGCCGGGACGGGATTTACACCCGCTGGAATAATCGACCTGGCTCGGCCGCACTCCCCTATTACTCTGACCTGACCCTTTACTTGCTCTCCTTTACTTGCTTACTTGTTTTGGGTAATGGAGAGCCTTATTCGTTAGCTTTTTTCTTTTTGTGGTACGCGCATGGATTCACGGTTTACCAATTTATACGCATGTTTTTTTTCACTTTCTTTTATTGCAATGAAAATACGATCTATATCATTACCATACCTAGCTGCATGTGCAGCTCTGAAAGCGCGTATTTCCTCAACAATTGGATCATTTATCATTGACAAGCTCCTCTGGCGAACATAAAACTGGACAGGCATAATCCAGCTGCGCGATTACTTTAGATATTTTGTCTCGTGTATTTGCATTGTTGATGTGCTTGAAATTCCAGGTAAGAAGAAAATCAATATTTTGTACTGCCGCTATACTGATATGCAAGGCATCCTCCGCACTTGATTCAGGAACCGCATTTTCAACGATTAGTGCTTTTGCTAGTTTTTTAGAATTTTCTGTTGCTTCCAGCATCGGGATTTTTTCAATTACAGACAATCTTCTTTTGGCTGCGACAAAATCACCTGAACTAATTTCCTCCATTACCAATTCCGAAATATATGTGTCAAATGAATCTTTATATTCATCCCACCATTCGATGGTTATAGCTTGACGTGCAGAAGTGACAATATCTCTACTTGGTCGAGCTGTAATATAGCTAATGACAGATGATTCGATGTACACCGATTTCATTCTACTGTCTCTCTTTGTTTTTTAAAGCTAACTTATTAGTATCAAGCACTCCTGCCCTGATACATTGATATTGATGGCCAATTTGGGCATATTTTGTTTGTTATTTTCATTCAGAACTTATTCTCCAGGAATCACTATGTCAACCCAAGACCCCGGTAGACATAGCCCGTAGGATGCGGCAAGCCTGCGAACCGCATCGATCACGCCTCCCCTCTTGCCCACAACACCACAACTTTTCCAGGCACAAAAAACGGGGCCGCAGCCCCGTTCTTTTATGCTATATCACAACCCACCTCACCCAATAGCCGCCACACACAGCGCCAGCAGGCTACCCGGCATCAAACCCAGATAGAGGATGCCCAGCGCATTGGCGGACAAGATAATGCGCATGTCGGCCGTGCTCTCCAGCGGTGCTGTATCGACGGGCTTGTCGAAATACATCAGTTTAATGACACGCAGATAATAGAACACACCGATGATGGAGAAGATCACGCCGAGCACCGCCAGCCAGGTCAGGCCAACGCCAACCACGGATTGCAGCACCGCCAGCTTGGCATAGAAACCGACGGTCGGTGGAACGCCGGCCATGGAGAACATCAGGATCAGCATCATGAAGGCAAACCAGGGGCTGCGTTCACTCAGGCCCTTGAAGTCTTCCAGACGATCCGCCTCAAAACCGGAACGACTCAACAGCAGGATCATGCCGAAGCCACCGGCGGCCATCAGCGCATAGGTAATGGCGTAGAACATGGCGGAAGAATAACCTTCCGCGGTGCCGGCCAGGATACCCAGCAGCAGGAAACCGACGTGGGAGATGGTCGAATAGGCCAGCATGCGTTTGATATTGGCCTGGGCAATGGCGATGATATTACCCACCGCCATGGACAGTACCGCCATGATGATGAGGATCTCCTGCCACTGTGCATGCATGTCACCCAGCCCTTCCACCAACAGACGCATGACCATGGCGAAGGCGGCGATCTTAGGTGCCGTACCGATGTACAGGGTAATGGCCGTCGGTGCACCATGGTAGACATCCGGCAGCCACATGTGGAATGGCACCGCCCCCAATTTGAAGGCCATGCCGACAATCACCAGCACCATGCCAAGGCCGGCGACCATCATCTTCGAGTCATCCAGGGACTTGATGGCGGCATTGATCTCCGCCAGATCAAGGCTGCCGGTGATGCCATAAATAAGCGACATGCCGTACAGCAGCATGCCCGAGGCCAGGGCGCCGAGAATGAAGTACTTCATTGCCGCCTCGGTGGCATTAAGAGAGTCACGTTGCAGGGCGACCATGGCGTACATGCACAGGGAGAGCAGTTCCAGACCCAGATAGAGGGTGAGCATGTTGTGCGCGGAAATCAGCACCATCATGCCCAGCGCGCCAAACAGGCCAAGGGTAAAAAATTCGCCCTTGAACAGGTTGCGGGCCATCAGATAGCTGCGGGAATAGACAAACACCGCGGCGGTCACGAGATAGACAAAGACCTTCAGCACATCCCCCATGGGATCACTGACGAAGCTACCGCTGAATGTCAGTACCGTTTCACCCGTATGCAGGGTAATGGTCAGCACGGCGGCGCCGACCAGGGTGGCGAGGGACAGCAGGTAGGTGATCACCTTTTTGTCATCGCGCACGAACAGATCGGCAAGCAGGATCACGCAGGTCGCTGCGAGAACGAAGATCTCCGGAAGCGCCGGCAGAAGGTTCGGCATTTCAAAGCTGCTTGGGGTCATCATAGTTTCGAATGCATCACTTGTTCAATAAGGTGGTCGACCGTTGCATGCATCACATCCGACAGCGGTGCAGGCCACAGGCCCAGCGCGAGTACGGCAACGGCCAATACACCCAAGACGAAAAATTCACGCTTGTTGACATCCTTGAGGGCGGCAACATTGTCATTGGCGACTTCGCCGAAGATCACGCGCTTGACCATCCACAGGGTGTAGGCCGCGCCAAAGATCAGCGTGGTGGCGGCCAGGAAGGCGATCCAGAAATTGGCCTTGAAGGCGGCCAGGATGACCATGAACTCACCGACGAAGCCAGAGGTGCCGGGCAGGCCGGCATTGGCCATGGCAAACAGCACCATGAACGAGGCAAAGATCGGCATGGTATTGGCGACACCGCCATAGTCGGCAATCTGGCGGCTGTGCATACGGTCATACATAACACCGACACAGAGGAACATGGCGCCGGAGATAAAGCCGTGGGAAATCATTTGCACCAGCGCACCTTCGATGGCCATGCCCATACCCTGGGTGCTGCCGGTATTTTCCATGATGGCGAAGATCATGAAGAAGCCCAGGGTGACGAAACCCATGTGTGAAATGGACGAATAGGCAATCAGCTTCTTCATGTCCTTCTGCACCAGGGCGACGAAGGCGATATAGACCACGGCGATCAGCGACAGGGTGATCATCAACCAGTCCAGCTTCATCGAGGCATCCGGCGTAATCGGCAGGCTGAAACGCACGAAACCATAGGTGCCCATCTTCAGCATAATGGCCGCCAGGATCACCGAGCCACCGGTGGGCGCTTCCACGTGCGCATCCGGCAACCAGGTGTGTACCGGCCACATGGGTACCTTGACGGCGAAGGCGATCAGGAAGGCGAGGAAGATCAGTATCTGCTCGGTCATCCCCAGCGGCATGTTCTGCATGTCGAGAATGCCGAAGGAACCCGACTGGGTATACATGTAGATCAGCGCGACCAGCATGAAGACCGAACCGAGGAAGGTATACAGGAAGAATTTGATGGTGGCGTAAACGCGTCGTTCACCACCCCAGATGCCGATGATCAGGAACATCGGGATCAGCATCGCCTCCCACAATACATAGAACAGGATCGAATCCAGTGCGCAGAATACGCCGATCATCAGGCCATTCATGATCAGGAAGGCGGCCATGTATTGGGCGGGCTTGTATTTGATCACTTCCCAGCCGGCAATCACCACCAGCACGGTAGAAAAGGCGGTCAGCAGTATCAGCGGCATGGAAATGCCATCGATACCCAGGTGGTAATTGATATTGAACGTCGGAATCCAGCTGGCGTATTCAACAAACTGCATCTGGTAGGTGCTGTTGTCGAAACCGGTCCACAGGGGAATCGTCAGCAGGAAGGTCAGTACGGAAACGGCCAAGGCAATAATACGCGCCAGCGGGGCCTGCTCGTCCTTGCCGAAAAACAGCACCAGCAGGCCGCCGATGATCGGCGTCCAAATGACCAAACTTAGAAGAGGCAAATCAGCCAACATGCAACAAGACCTTTTTCTATTATCTTTTCGTTTGAGCGACGCGGCTCGTTAAAAGCTAACCGCCAGACTGATCAAGGCCAGCAAACCGACAATCATCGCGAAGGCATAGTGGTACAGGTAGCCGGTCTGCACGTAACGAATCTTGCTGGAAATCCAGCCAACACTCTTCGCCGTGCCATTGACGAGCAGCCCGTCGATCAATTTTGTATCACCGACATTCGACAGCAGACGGCCCAACTTGCGCGAGCCGCCGGCAAAGAAGCTGTCATTGAAGGCATCGAAGCCGTAGTTGTTCTCCAGCACCTTGTAGACCAGTGACAATCTGTCCTTGATCATGGCCGGGATATCCGGACGCCTCAGATAGAAGAAGGCTGCGGTCGCCACACCGGCCATGGCCAGCAGGAACGGCGGAGCCATCACACCATGGACGAGAAAACCGCCAATACCCGTGTAATGCTCACCCAGCTGTGCGAGGACATCGTGCTCAGGCTTGACGTAAATGGCATCACCAAACATGCCGGCAAACAGCATCGGCTCGATAAAGAAGGCGCCCGCAACCACCGAGGGAACGGCCAGGGCAAGCAATGGCCAGGTCACCACCCGCGGGCTCTCCTGCAAATGTTCCCGCGTGTGCTCATCCATGCGCTCCTTGCCGTGGAAGACCAGGAAGAACATGCGGAAAGTGTAAAAGGCGGTAATAAAGACACCCAGTACCACGGCAAAATAGGCAAAGCCGGCGCCGGGAATCTGCGAGGCATGCACGGCCTCGATGATGGCATCCTTGGAGAAGAAGCCGGAGAAGCCGGGGAAACCGATCAGGGCCAGGGAACCGATCAGCATGCACCAGTAGGTAATGGGCATGTATTTTTTCAGACCACCCATCTTGCGGATGTCCTGCTCATGGTGCATGGCGATGATCACCGAGCCCGCCGCCAGGAACAGCAGGGCCTTGAAGGCGGCATGCGTCATGAGATGGAAAATACCGGCGGAATAGGCGGAAACGCCCAGCGCCACGGTCATGTAGCCCAGCTGCGACAGCGTGGAATAGGCAATCACGCGCTTGATGTCGTTCTGGATGATGCCCAGCAGACCCATGAACAAGGCGGTAATCGCACCAATCACCAGGATAAAGCTCAGTGCGGTCTCGGTCAGCTCATAGATCGGCGACATGCGGGCCACCATGAAGATACCGGCGGTGACCATGGTCGCGGCGTGGATCAGCGCGGAGATGGGGGTCGGGCCTTCCATGGAGTCTGGCAGCCACACATGTAAGGGTACCTGTGCCGACTTGCCCATGGCGCCGATAAACAGCAGGATACCGATGACCGTCATCAGCGACCATTCGCTGCCGGGAATGATCTCGATGGTCAAACCGGCCAGTGCCGGTGCGGCATCAAACACATCCTGATAGTCCAGGCTGTTGAAATACATCAGCACTGCGGCAATACCGAGGATAAAGCCAAAGTCACCCACACGGTTGACGAGGAAGGCCTTGAGGTTGGCGTAGATGGCCGTCTCACGCTTGTACCAGAAGCCAATCAGCAGGTAGGAAACCAGGCCCACCGCCTCCCAGCCAAAGAACAGTTGCAGGAAGTTGTTGGACATCACCAGCATCAGCATGGAGAAGGTAAACAGCGAGATATAGCAGAAGAAACGCTGGTAACCCGGATCGTCGCGCATATAGCCAATGGTATAGATATGCACCATCAGTGAGACAAAAGTGACCACCACGATCATGATTGCCGTTAGCGAGTCGATGAGGAAGCCGATCTCAAAACGGATGCCATCGCTGACCATCCAGGTATAGACCGCCTGATTGTAGACCGCGGCGCCATCGAAGATAACGTCCTTGAACACCAGCACAGACATGACAAAGGAAACGGCCACACCCGTAATGGTCACCCAGTGTGCACCACTGCGGCCAATCTGTTTGCCAAACAGGCCGGCGACGATAGCGCCGATCAGGGGAGCAAGAACGATGGTCAGATAGACATTTTCCATTTTCTTTTCCGGATCAGCCGTTCAGCGAGTTGATGTCATCGACATTGATGGATCTGCGATTGCGGAACAGTACCACGAGGATGGCGAGGCCAATCGCGGCCTCGGCGGCAGCCACCGTCAGAATAAAGAACACAAAGACCTGGCCCGCGATGTCTCCCAGAAAATGGGAAAAGGCGACAAAATTCATGTTCACCGCCAGCAGCATAAGCTCCACGGCCATCAGCAGGATAATGACGTTCTTCCGGTTAAGGAAGATGCCGGCAACACTGATGCAGAACAGAATCGCACCCAGTATCAGAAAATGTGACATCGAAATCATGTAATTCCCACCCGCGGTGAGTTGTCTAATATTGTCAAACGTCGGTTGATAGGCTAACCGGCGAAGGCTTTAATCATCTTGTTTTTCAGTCGCCATCTTGACCAGGCGAACTCGATCTTTGCTCTTAACCAACACCTGCTCCTCAGGCTTCATGAAATTGGTCTTTATACGTTTGCGCAATGTCAGAGCGATGGCGGCGATAATCGCCACCACCAGAATGACGGCGGCCAATTCAAAGGCCAGCAGGTATTCGGTATACAGCACCAAACCAATTTCCCGTGTATTGCTGTAGTCGGCATCGCGAGGTGGCGGCGCCGGAAATTTATCCAGGCCGAAACGTGCGGGGCCGACGATGTAAACCAGCTGCGCCACCATGATGACGGCGACCAGCAGGCCGACCGGCAGGTAGCGGGCAAAGCCTTCGCGCAGAACCGTCAGATTGATATCCAGCATCATCACCACAAACAGGAACAGCACCATCACCGCGCCGACATAGACCAGCACCAAAGTCAGGGCGAGGAATTCGGCCTCCAGCAGAATCCAGATCGCGGCACTGGTGAAGAATGCCAGCACCAGGAACAGGGCCGCAAACACCGGGTTGCGCACGGTGATGACTGCACCGGCGGACAGCACCAGTATGGTCGAGAATATGTAGAAAATTGTTTGTTCCACGCCTATACCGTCAATTTGTGATTATCGATACTTAGCATCGGCGGCACGATCTGCCGCGATCTGCTTCTCAAATTTGTCTCCGTGAGCAAGGAGTTTTTCCTTGGTCATATACAGATCTTCCCGCACATCACCGTAATACTCGAAGTGGCGTGTTTCGACGATGGCATCCACGGGGCAGGATTCCTCACAGAATCCGCAATAAATACATTTTGTCAGGTCGATGTCATAGCGCGTAGTGCGGCGGCTGCCATCCTCACGCTCTTCCAGCTCAATGGTGATTGCCAGTGCGGGACACACGGCCTCACACAGCTTGCAGGCAATACAGCGTTCCTCACCATTTGCATAGCGGCGCTGAGCGTGAAGACCGCGAAAACGCGGCGACATCGGGGTCTTCTCTTCCGGGTACTGCACGGTAATCTTGCGCTTGAAAAAATAGCGCCCGGTCAGAATCAGCCCCTTCATTAACTCAATCAGGAAGAGACTCTTTATATAGTTGCTAATCGTATTCATTCGTCTGCTTCTTCCCGTTAATCGAACCACGGCCCGACATTACCGACAACCATCGCCGCAACGACCATCAACCAGACGATGGTGATTGGAATAAATACCTTCCAGCCCAGACGCATGATCTGGTCGTAGCGATAACGCGGATAGGTGGCACGGATCCAGAGGAACAGGAACATGAAGAAGGCGGTCTTCAGCAGTAACCAATGAATACCACTGCCCAGCAACAGCCCCAGACCCCCACCCGTCAGCATGGACTCGGGCAGGATGCCTTCGAAAGGCGATAGCCATCCACCCAGGAACATCGTTGCAGTCAGCAGAGAGATCAGGATGATGTTCGCGTACTCGGCAAGGAAGAAGACCGAGAAGGTCATGGCAGAGTATTCGACATGGAAACCGGCGACAATTTCCGATTCACCCTCGGCCACATCAAAGGGCGCACGGTTGGTTTCCGCCAGCCCGGAGATGAAATAGATCAGGAACAGCGGCAGTAAAGGCCACATGAACCACTGAATCACACTGCCTTGCTGTGCGTTGACGATTTCACCCAGGTCCAGGCTGCCGGCCGCCAACAGCACGCCAACCAGCGCAAAACCCATGGCGATCTCATAAGAGACGATCTGCGCGGCTGAGCGCATGGCGCCAAGGAAGGCATATTTAGAGTTAGAGGCCCAGCCGGCAATGATAACGCCATAGACGCCCAACGAGGTCATGGCCAGGATATACAACAGGCTGGCATCAATGTCCGCAATCACCAGGCCATCATCAAATGGCACCACGGCCCATGCGGCCATGGCGGGCCCAATGGTCAGGATGGGTCCCAGAATAAACAGAAACAGGTTGGCGTTGGTCGGAAGAATGGTTTCCTTGAACATCAGCTTAACGGCATCGGCGATCGGCTGCAGCAGACCGCGCGGGCCGACACGATTGGGGCCGATGCGGATCTGGATATAGCCGATGACCTTGCGTTCAGCCAGCGTCAGGTAAGCCACGGCGCCCAGCAGTGGGAGCAGTAGCGCAAAGATCTTCAAAAGAATGATCAGCAGTGTCACCAGGCCATCGGGCAGGAAACTCAGTGCTGACTGGATTGCCTCAAGCATCAATTATTCTCAGTCTTCCACGTAATGTTCAAACACGCGTCCGCGCAACAGCCTGCAGGCTTTCTGCACGACGCACAATGCCATCACCGGCATAGGCCGGGGGCTTACAGTATTCGACGGCAGAGCCCAGCGACTCAGGGCAGCGCCATGAAATGCTGTTATCTGCACTGATTGCTCCCACCTCAGTGGATAGTTCGGCAAGAACTTCGGACGATTCGATAAATCCAAAACCATCGCAGTTAAACAGATTACCCAGTACCCGCAGCACCTTCCATGCCGGGCGGGAATCCCCCAGTGGTGGCACAACGCCTTCAAAGCTCTGCCAGCGTCCCTCGGCATTGACAAAGGTACCGGAGGTTTCCGTAAAGGGCGAGATCGGCAGTATGACATCAGCATAGGCCATCACGGCATCGCTTGAATAGGGGGTCAGGCTGACGACAAACTGTGCCTGTCCCATGGCTTCGCGGGCAGCACCCGTATCTGCGCAATCGGTCTCCGGCTCGGTGTTGAGTAGCAAATAGGCCTTCATGTCCGAATCCAGCATCTGCGCGATATTCTTGCCATTCACCGAAGCGGGACGTCCCCCTGCCTTGCGGTGTGGCAAGGCGCCTGCCTGCCAGGCACCGGCGCCATTGCCACCGGCGGGCAAATAGCCGGGACGGCTGTCAGACAGTTCCGCAATCAGCGTCGCAATACTGCGAATGGCGCTGAATTGTGCATCGTTGATCGCCGCCTCGCCCATCAGCACCGACGTGGACTGGCCATTGCGCAGTGACTCGGCAATCCGCTCGTGTGAGTCCGTCACCGCGACAGATTTGCTCAGTGCCGCAAAACCCTCGGGGGCGGTCTTAGCGGATTGTTCCAGCAGCGCCTTGGCAATGGCGACCAGTTCCTCCAGCATGTTGGTGGAGACACGGCCGGCCAGCTGTGGAAAAGGGTAGGAAAAATCGGCGGGATTGACGCTGGAAATCTTCCCGCCACTCAATGCAGCCTTGCGCAGGCGATGCCCAATGATGGGTTGATCCCTGGACACGTCGGCGCCGATCAGCAGCACGGCATCGTTACGTTCCAGATCGCCGATGGCCTGCCCCAGCCAAGGAAAGATCGGCGCCTCTTCCTGATCCGAAAAATCCGTCTGCTTGAGGCGATGGTCGATATTGCCACAACCAATTTCGCGCATGAGTTTCTGCAGCAGGTAAAGCTCTTCCAGGGTGGAAAGCGGTGAGGCCAGCGCGCCAATGTCATCAGAGCCTACTTGCTTGAGGCCATCAACGGCACGATGCAGCGCGGTTTCCCAATCGGTCTCCTGCCATTCGCCCTCGACCTTTATCATCGGGGCCGGCACGCGCTCTGCGCTATTGAGGCCTTCATAACTGAAGCGATCACGATCCGACAGCCAGGTTTCGTTGATTTCTTCGTTCTCACGCGGCACCACACGCACCACGCGGTCAGATTTCACGTGTAGATGAATATTGGAGCCAACGCAGTCATGGGGAGCAACACTGTCGCGCTGAACCAGTTCCCATGCCCGCGCCACGTAGCGGAATGGCTTGGAGGTCAAGGCGCCGACCGGACAAAGGTCGATGATATTGCCGGACAGCTCGGAACTCAGGCTCTGCTGCACATAGGTGCCGATTTCCATGTGCTCACCACGGCCGATGGTGCCCATTTCACACACGCCAGCGATTTCAGTGCCGAAGCGCACGCAACGGGTACAGTGAATACAACGCGTCATATCGCCGCCAATCAGCGGGCCGAAGTACTTGCTGGGCAGCACACGCTTGCTTTCAGCATATTGCGAGACATCACTACCATAGGTAAGGGCAACATCCTGCAATTCGCACTCACCGCCCTGGTCGCAAATGGGGCAATCCAGGGGATGATTGATGAGCAGAAACTCCATCACGCCCTTCTGCGCCGCCACGGCCTTGGCGGAACGGGTAAAGACCTTCATGCCATCCGTTACCGGCGTGGCACAGGCTGGCAATGGCTTTGCCGCCCTCTCCACTTCGACCAGACACATGCGGCAGTTGGCTGCGATGGAGAGTTTCTTGTGGTAGCAGAAACGCGGGATATTGATACCCGCATCGTCTGCTGCCTCTATCACCATCGAGCCTTCGCGCGCGTGAATCTTTTTGCCATCAATTTCGATGTTGACCATCGTGATACTCGTACCGTCTAACGTGAAACGCCTTAGGCGTCCGCACCGACCATGCAGGATTTATGATCGATGTGATATTGAAATTCGTCTCTGAACTTGCTGACAAAGCTGCTTACCGGCATCGCCGCCGCATCGCCCAGCGCACAGATCGTTCTGCCTTGAATCTTGCTTGAAACATCCAGCAGGAGATCCAGATCTTCCTGTCGCCCCTGGCCATGTTCGATGCGATGTACAACACGCATCAACCAACCCGTGCCTTCTCGACAGGGTGTGCACTGCCCGCAGGATTCTTCGTAATAGAAGTGTGATATACGCGCCAGCGCCCTCACCACGCAGGTGGAATCATCCATGACGATGACCGAACCGGCGCCCAACTGCGAACCGGCCTTTGAAATGGAGTCATAATCCATGGTCATCGCCATCGCCTCTTCGGGCAACAGAACCGGCGTTGACGATCCCCCCGGGATGACGGCTTTCAATTGATGACCATCGCGGATACCACCGGCCATTTCCAGCAATTCGGAAAATGGCGTGCCCATCGGCACTTCATAGTTGCCGGGCTTGTTCACGTGACCACTGACGCAGAACAGCTTGGAACCGCCATTGTTTGGTTTGCCGAGATCCAGAAACCATTGACCGCCATTTTTCAAAATAACCGGGACAGAAGCCAGGGTCTCGGTGTTATTGATCGTCGTCGGGCGCCCATAAAGACCAAAGCTGGCCGGGAACGGCGGTTTGAAGCGCGGCTGGCCCTTTTTGCCTTCCAGCGACTCCAGTAGCGCCGTCTCTTCTCCACAGACATAGGCACCGCCACCGAGGTGGACATGCAGATCAAAGTCGATACCACTACCCATGATATTCTTGCCCAACAGGCCAGCGGCATAGGCGTCATCGATGGCCTGCTGGAAACGCTCATAGGGTTCCCAGAATTCGCCACGAATATAGTTGTAACCTGCCGTTGCGCCGATGGTATAACCGGCGATAGCCATTCCTTCAACCAGCTGATGGGGGTTATAGCGCAGGATATCGCGATCCTTACAGGTGCCTGGCTCGCCTTCATCAGAATTACAAACAATGTACTTCTGCCCTGGCGTGTTGCGTGGCATGAAACTCCACTTCAAACCGGTGGGGAAACCCGCGCCGCCACGGCCGCGCAACGCCGAGGTCTTCAGCTGGCTAATGATTTCGTCAGGCGCGGTCTTCTCCGCGAGAATCTTCTTCCACACATCATAGCCACCCGCACCCTGATAGGTTTCCAGCGTCCAGGGCTTATCGAGGTGCAGCGTTCTAAAACAAACTTCGTTGGCCATAAGGTTTAGTCCAACTGATCCAGTATTGCGTCGATTTTTTCGGGCGTCAGCTTGAGATGGTATTGGCGATCAATCTGACACATTGGCGCATCCACACACGCACCCAGACATTCGACTTCTTTAAGTGTTATCCGGCCGTCCTCGGTTGTCTCTCCCAGACCGATCCCCAAGCGCTCGCGCAGATGTGCAACCACATCGTCGGAACCAGACAACATGCAGGAAATATTGGTGCAGACACAGATCTTGTGCCGGCCGACCGGACTCAATTCATACATTGAATAGAATGTCGCAACTTCATAGACCGACATCGGTGTCATATCGAGGTAGTGCGCGACGGCATCCATCAGCTCGGTGGTCAGATAACCACCATTGTCATCCTGCATAATGCGCAAAGCGGCCATTACAGCAGACTGTTTCTGGTCCAGCGGATATTTAGCGACCCACTGGTCAATCTCGGCCTTGCACTCGGCGGAGATCAAATCACTCTTTGTTGTTTCCATCTCGGCGACCATCAGCGATCAACTTCTCCGAAAACGATATCTTGCGTACCAATGATTGCCACCACATCTGCCAGCATGTGGCCACGGGACATTTCGTCCAGCGAAGCCAGATGGGCAAAACCCGGGGCGCGAATTTTCAGGCGATAGGGTTTATTGGCGCCATCAGATACGAGATAAATGCCAAACTCACCCTTGGGATGTTCGACGGCGGTATACACCTCACCTTCCGGCAGGGAATAACCTTCGGTAAATAACTTGAAGTGGTGAATCAGCGACTCCATGTTGCCCTTCATCTCTTCCCGTCTGGGCGGAACATGCTTATGGTCATCGAGCATCACCGGACCGGGATTGTTGCGCAGCCAGTCGATACACTGTTTGATGATCCGGTTCGACTGGCGCATCTCTTCGACACGCACCAGGTAACGGTCGTAACAGTCACCGTTCGTCCCTACCGGGATATCAAAATCGACCTTGTCATAAACCGCGTACGGCTGTTTCTTGCGCAGATCCCATTCAATACCGGAACCGCGAATCATCGGCCCGCTAAAACCCATTTGTAAGGCGCGTTCCGGTGATACCACGCCGATACCCACGGTACGCTGCTTCCAGATACGGTTATCGGTCAACAGTGTTTCGTATTCGTCGATATAACCCGGGAAACGCTGCGTAAAGTCTTCGATGAAGTCGAGCACTGAACCCTGGCGGTTTTCATTCAGACGATCGACTTCCTTTTGGTTGTGCCACTTGGAAGGCTCATACTTGGCCATGCTGTCGGGCAGATCACGATAGACGCCACCCGGACGGTAGTACGCGGCATGCAGACGGGCACCGGATACTGCCTCGTAGACATCCATGAGGTCTTCGCGCTCACGGAAGGCGTACAAAAATACCGTCATGGCGCCGATATCCAGTGCATGCGCGCCTAACCACATACAGTGATTCAAAATGCGGGTGATTTCATCGAACATTACGCGGATATACTGGGCGCGCTCCGGCGCGACAATGCCCAGCATTTTTTCCAGCGCCAGCACATAACCATGTTCGTTGCACATCATGGACACATAATCAAGGCGATCCATGTACGGGATGCTTTGATTATACGGCTTGCTTTCGGCCAGCTTCTCGGTACCGCGATGCAACAGACCAATGTGCGGGTCGGCTCGCTCGATGACCTCGCCATCCAACTCCAGCACCAGGCGCAGAACACCGTGCGCCGAGGGGTGCTGAGGCCCAAAGTTCAGTGTGTAATTGCGAATCTCAGGCACGATCAGCCCTCGCCTTCCGTGACGGATTTAACGGGATGCTCTGCACGGATAACGCGAGGTACGAGGGTACGAAGTTCGATACTGACCGGTTCGTAGACGACACGGCGCTTTTCAGCATCATAGCGCATTTCAACATTGCCCTGCAGCGGAAAGTCCTTACGAAACGGATGACCGATAAATCCATAGTCGGTCAATAATCTGCGCAAATCGGGATGCCCCCTGAACATCACGCCAAACAGGTCAAAGGCCTCACGCTCATACCAGTCAGCCGAAGCCCACAGGCCGACGACCGAATCGACAATGAGATGCGCCTCGTCCAGCATGACCTTGAGGCGAACACGCTGGTTATTTTTAACGGACAGGAGGTGATAAATAACGGCAAATCGATGCCCGTCCTGCGGCAGGGTCTTGACCCGGTGTGGCCGACCGACACCACGACTGAACCCGGTGCAGGAAGCGGACGCAGTATCCCACTCCGCCTCCCCGTAGGTCAGCAGGTCTACGCCACAGACATCAAGCAGCTCTTCGAAGAAAAATTCTTCCTCGTCACGCAGCGCCTGGGCGACGGAAAGAAGCTGCTCCGCAGGCACTTCAACCGTGACTTCATTAAAGGCCGTATGCGCTACGACATTATCTGAAAAACGTGCCTGTATACGGGCCGAAAGAGCCTCAACCGCCTTACCCATCAGTCAGCTCCTTGGTTAGCTTGCCGCAGTACGGGCAATCGTATTGGTGCGTTTGATCTTGTTCTGCAGCTGAATGATGCCATACAGCAATGCCTCGGCCGTCGGCGGGCAGCCGGGGATATAAATATCAACCGGCACAATTCGATCGCAGCCACGCACAACGGAATAGGAATAGTGGTAATAGCCACCCCCATTGGCGCAGGAGCCCATGGAGATGACCCAGCGCGGCTCCGCCATCTGGTCAAAGACCTTGCGCAGTGCCGGCGCCATTTTATTCACCAGTGTCCCGGCCACAATCATCACATCGGACTGGCGCGGACTCGGACGAAAGAGAATACCGAAGCGATCGAGGTCGTAGCGCGAGGCGCCGGCCTGCATCATTTCCACGGCGCAACAGGCAAGACCAAAGGTCATGGGCCAGAGTGAGCCGGTACGCGCCCAATTGATCAGCTTGTCGGCGGAAGTGGTAACGATACCCTTCTCGAGGACGCCTTCTACTCCCATTCCATCGCCCCTTTCTTCCATTCATAGGCAAATCCGACCACCAGTATGCCAAGAAATACAAACATTGCCCAAAAACCGAATACGCCGAGGTCGCCCAGAACGATGGCCCAGGGGAACATAAAGGCAATTTCAAGATCGAAGATGATGAACAGGATCGCGACGAGGTAAAAACGCACATCGAATTTCATGCGCGAATCTTCAAAGGCCTCGAAGCCGCATTCGTAGGGTGACAGCTTGGCACTGTCCGGGCGGCTCGGGCCCAGCATATAGCCCATGAATATGGGGCCGATGCCAAACAACAATCCCAAAATGAGGAACACCAGAATCGGTAAATAATTCTCTAGCATACTGACCTAAAGTCTCATGTTAGCGGTGATTATTTCTTGTTATTTTTCAAGGGTCTTTTCGACTCAAGCGAGAAAAACGTGCGTCCCTAGGGGGTAGCCTGATATAGATAGGCGAACGCCCAGTCTAGGCTAGATTGAAATTGCTTGTCAAGACTGGGATGAATTGAGTTTTTCCATAAAACTCAACAAGTTGGCCCACATAAAGAATTAAAGCAGCATTTTTTTGAGGGAAGAAAAAAAATGGTGCCGATGGCCGGAGTCGAACCGGCACGGCTTTCGCCACTGCCCCCTCAAGACAGCGTGTCTACCAATTCCACCACATCGGCAATAAAACAGGGTTACTCAGAGGAGTTTACTCAGGGTTTTTCGGTGCATCGTCAACCGACACATCGGAGGGAAGCATGGGTGTGTCTGCAGTACCCGCGGGCGCATCAACAGCGGACGAATCCTGTACGCGATCGAGCAGACTTTCGGTCTGCCTTGTTGTGTTCTGTGCCAGGTACGCCAACGAGAGGCTGGTGATAAAAAATACGGTCGCCAATACACCGGTTGAGCGGGACATAAAGTTGCTCGAGCCTTTTGCGCCAAACACAGAGCCCGATACACCACCCGCAGCACCCGCACCGAAGGCAGCGCCGGCATCCGCACCCTTGCCATGCTGAATCAGCACCAGCGCAACCATGCCAATCGCGACCAGCAGGTGCACCACCAATAAAATCGTTTCAACCATTGGATAAATTCCTGAAAAACGTAACCGCTAAACAGCGCGACAAATCGCGAGAAAGCCTTCTGCGTCGAGTGATGCGCCGCCAATCAGACCACCATCGATATCGGTCATGGCAAATAACTCGGCGGCATTATCCGGCTTTACGCTGCCGCCGTAAAGGATCTGCACTTTTTCGGCCACGTCCGCATTCTGCAACGCTATACGCTGACGAATGAAGGCATGAACATCCTGTGCCTGTTGCGGGCTGGCGGTCTTGCCGGTACCAATGGCCCAGACCGGTTCATAGGCAATCACGCAGTCGGCAATGGCTTGAATGCCGGCGGCGGCAATGACAGCATCCAGCTGGCGCGCGACGACGGCTTCAGTCTCGCCGGCCTCGCGTTCGTCCAGCAGCTCACCGACACACAGGATAGATGTCACCCCGACCTTCTGCGCAACCAGGAACTTTTCCGCCACCTGCGTATCGGTCTCTGCATGCAGGCTGCGCCGTTCGGAATGGCCGATGATGACGTACTTGCACTGGTAGTCCAGCAGCATGGCGGCAGAAATCTCGCCCGTGTAGGCACCGGATTCATGCTGACTGAGATCCTGGCCGCCCCAGGAAATACCGCTGTCGTTAAGACGGCGAGCTGCCTGCGGAATGTAAATGGCCGGCGGGCAAACGACCACTTCTGCGCCCACTCCCTCGCGTACACCCGCCTTGATACCGTCGAGCAGGTGGCGATTCTCCTCACGGGAGCCGTTCATCTTCCAATTACCGGCGACGAGTATCTGGCGCATTCACAACCCCTTCAAGATAGAGTAAAATTTCGGCGCAAAGCTTACCTGTCTGCGCCCCGGAACACAATTGGAATCCGACGATTTCGTCCAATAATGATGAATCTTTAGGCAGATAGTGCGTCATCCACCGCCGCCGCCAGCTGCCGGGTCAGCTCGACCACCTGCGTGCCATCCTCGCCTTCTATCATGACCCGAACCACAGGCTCAGTGCCCGAAGGGCGTAACAGCACTCTCCCACGGCTTCCCAACTGCGCCTCGGTTTCGCTGACCGCGGACTGAATCGGCGCAGAACCGGCCAGATCCACTTTGCCGCTGACCCGCACATTGATCATGTGTTGGGGATACTTGGTCATTCCCGTCTTCAGTTCATGCAGCGGCAGGCCGGAGCGAACCATGGCATACAGCACCTGCAGTGCGGACCCGATACCATCGCCTGTGGTGGTGCGGTCCAGACAGATAATGTGCCCGGATGACTCGCCGCCCAGCGTCCACCCATCCCGCATCAGTAGTTCCATGACATAGCGATCACCGACACGGGCGCGCTGGAAATCGATACCGTCGCGATCGAACGCGACTTCAAGTCCCAGGTTGCTCATGACGGTGCCCACGACCCCCCCTTCAAGCCGCCCCTCGCTCATTCGCGAGCGGGCGATAATGTAGAGGATTTCATCGCCATCGAGTACACCGCCCTGCTGATCCACCATGATCAAGCGGTCACCATCGCCATCGAGGGCGATACCCACATCGGCCTGGTGCTCAAGCACGGCCTGTTGCAGCGCCTCGGGATGTGTCGAACCGCATTTTTCGTTGATATTCAGCCCATCGGGGTCAACCCCGATACTGATGACCTTGGCCCCCAACTCGTCAAACACACTTGGGGCGACATGGTAGGTGGCGCCATGGGCGCAATCGACGACAATCGTCATGCCCTTTAGGCTAATGCGTGAGGGGATGGTGCTCTTGCAAAATTCGATATAACGCCCGGCGGCATCGCCGATACGTTCGGCCTTGCCCAGCGACGAAGAATCCACACACAGCAGTGCCTTGTCCAGTGCGGCCTCGATGGCCAGCTCGATCTCATCGGAGAGCTTGGTGCCATCGGCCGAGAAAAACTTGATACCGTTGTCATGGAATGGGTTGTGCGATGCGCTGATAACAATACCGGCATCGGCATGCAGGGTCCGGGTCAGATAGGCAATCGCCGGGGTCGGCATGGGGCCGAGCAGCAAACTGTCGATACCTGCTGCCGTCAAGCCGGCCTCCAGTGCCGACTCAAACATATAACCGGAAATACGCGTATCCTTACCGATCACCACCTTGCCGGCATTTTTTCCGGCCAGCACACGTCCCACGGCCCAGCCCAGCTTGAGCATGAACTCCGGGTTAATGGCGCCCTCGCCCACCCGGCCACGAATTCCGTCAGTTCCGAAATGCAGCTTTTCCATAACGCGAATAGTTCCTTATTGATGACGAATTAAGTCATTCTATGATGCGGTCATCACCGCATGGCACATTTTCACGGCATCAACGGTCGCCGCGACATCGTGTGCACGAATAATATGTGCGCCTTCCTGGCAAGCCATCGTGGCAAGGGCCAGGCTGCCCGGCAGGCGTTCGTCCGCGGCACGATCCAGCACCGCGCCAATGGTCGACTTGCGTGACACGCCGATCAACAGCGGCTTATCCAGCGCTAGAAATTCGCGCAAGCGCCGCATGATCAGAAGATTGTCCGCCACACGTTTGCCAAAGCCAAAACCGGGGTCGATCAACAGGCGCGAAGCAGGGATACCGGCGGCTTCACAGGCCTGGATGCGTCCGCGTAAAAACCCTGTAATGTCATCGATCACATCCGTATAACGCGGATTTTTCTGCATGGAACGTGGATCGTCACCCGCCATGTGCATCAAACACACCGGCACACCGGCATCACTCGCCGCCTGTAATGCACCCTGCCCGCGCAAGGCACGCACATCATTGATCAGCCCCGCGCCCAACGCCACCGCCTCGCTCATTACCCGTGCCTTGCTGGTATCCACCGAGACGACCACCGGCAACTCACGCACAATAGCCTCGACCACCGGCGCCACACGATCCAGCTCTTCCTGCTCGGAGACGGCGGTGGCGCCGGGACGGGTCGATTCCCCGCCGACGTCAATAATGGCCGCCGCTTCCGCGACCATTTGCCGTGCCTGTATTAGTGCGGCATCCACTGAAACAAATAAACCCCCGTCCGAGAAGGAATCGGGGGTTACGTTGAGGATGCCCATCACCTGAGGGCGGGTCAGATCCAGCTGTCTGTCAGCACACTGTAATACTTGCGGCATGGAAATTCACTAGGGGAAACGATGCACCGGGGGAAAAGGTTCCCTCGGTGCATTTTCCTAGGTTAATCAAGTCGGTGAATCAGTGCTCGCCGGCCGGGCCGCCAATGGTGGAATCCGTACCGCCTTTTGATTCTTTCCCCGCAGCCGCACTGCCACTATCCGTGGGTGTGTCGGAGCCCTGATCATTGTCAGACCAGTCTTCTGGCGGTTGCGGCTCTTTCCCGGCCATGATGTCATCGATCTGCGAGCGGTCGATGGTTTCAAACTTCATCAAGGCATCCGACATCATGTCCAGCTTGTCACGATGTTTTGTGAGAATCTCGGTCGCACGCTCATAGTTACGGTCGATAATGGTGCGAATCTCCTCGTCGATGATGTGTGCCGTCTCGTCGGAAATATGCTTGTTCTGTGTCACGGAGTGCCCCAGGAACACCTCGCCCTCTTCTTCCATATAGGTCAGCGGGCCGAGTTTTTCCGACAGGCCCCACTTGGTGACCATGTTGCGGGCGATCTCCGTCGCACGCTGGATATCGTTAGAGGCGCCGGTGGTGACATGTTCCGACCCAAACACCAGTTCTTCCGCGATACGTCCGCCGAACATGCTGGTGATCTGGCTTTCCAGCCGCTCCTTGCTATAGCTGTAACGATCCTCTTCGGGCAGGAACATGGTCACACCCAGGGCGCGGCCACGCGGAATAATCGACACCTTATACACCGGATCATGTGATGGCATGCTCAGGCCAACGATCGCATGACCGGCCTCGTGATAGGCGGTGAGGCGTTTTTCATCCTCGCTCATCACCATGGATTTGCGTTCGGCGCCCATCATGATCTTGTCTTTGGCACGCTCGAAGTCATTCATAGTGACCCGGGTTTCATTGGCGCGCGCGGCAAACAATGCCGCCTCGTTGACCAGATTGGCCAGATCCGCGCCGGAGAAACCGGGCGTGCCACGGGCGATGATGCTGGGTTTGACGTCATCGGCCAACGGCACCTTGCGCATGTGCACCTTGAGGATTTGCTCGCGGCCACGCACATCCGGCAGGGGCACCACCACCTGACGATCGAAGCGGCCGGGACGCAGCAGCGCGGGGTCCAGCACGTCCGGACGGTTAGTCGCGGCAATAACGATGACGCCCTCGTTACCTTCAAAACCATCCATTTCCACCAACAGCTGGTTCAGGGTCTGCTCGCGCTCGTCGTGACCACCGCCCAGACCAGCGCCGCGATGGCGACCGACGGCGTCGATCTCGTCGATGAAGATGATGCACGGCGCATGTTTCTTGGCCTGCTCAAACATGTCACGCACGCGCGAGGCGCCCACGCCGACGAACATCTCGACGAAATCAGAACCGGAAATGGTAAAGAAAGGCACCTTGGCCTCGCCGGCAATGGCCTTGGCCAGCAGGGTTTTACCCGTGCCCGGCGAGCCCACCATCAAAACGCCCCGAGGGATCTTGCCACCGAGCTTCTGGAATTTGCCCGGGTCACGCAGGAACTCCACCAACTCGGCCACCTCATCCTTGGCCTCTTCCACACCGGCCACATCGGCAAAGCTCACCTTCACCTGATCCTCACCCAACATGCGTGCCTTGCTCTTGCCGAAGGACATGGCGCCACGGCCACCACCACCGCCCTGCATCTGACGCATGAAAAACACCCACACGGCAATCAGCAGTAGCATGGGGAACCAGGAAATAAACACCTGCATCAGCAGCCCCTGCTGTTCCGGCGGCTTGGCGTCAATCACCACGCCGTTATTCAACAGGTCGGCGATCAGACCGGGGTCATCCGGGGTATAGGTCGTAAAACGATCGCCAGAGGCGGTGACGCCGTGAATGGTGCGGCCCATGATTTCCACCTTGGTCACAGCGCCCTCTTTTACGGCGCTAATGAAAGAGGAATATTCCATCGGTTTGGTGGTATTTGGCCGTGGACCAAAATTGTTGAACACGGACACCAACACAATGGCAATGACAACCCATAGGATCAGGTTCTTTGCTAAATCGCTCAAACTGGCTTGCCTCTAGTAATTATGAATCCGGTCTCGATCAAGCATATCGAGACAATATTGTTTAGGTACATTAAACAGGGCAAAAATACAAGCACCCCACTCAGGTACCGGCCTCTTTATTCATTTCCATCGCCAGCAGATACACCTCGCGGGACTTCGGTCGAGACGCCTTGGGCTTGCGGATCACGACCTTTTTGAATGAGTCCCGAACATCTTTCAGGTACTCGTCAAAGCCTTCACCCTGAAACACTTTGACCAGAAAGTCACCGCCGGGTTTCAATGCCCCACGGGCGAAATCCAGCGCCAGCTCCGCCAGATACATGGCGCGCGGCTGATCAACGGCCTTAAGACCACTGATATTGGGCGCCATATCCGACATTACAAGGTCCACGCTACGTCCATTTATCGTCGCCAGAAGCTGATCATGCACATCCTGTTCCGAAAAATCACCCTGAATGAAGTCCACGCCCTCGATGGGATCCATGGGTAGAATGTCCATGGCGATCACCGCGCCCTTGCGCCCCACCATCGGTACCGCCACCTGTGCCCAGCCACCGGGTGCGGCACCCAGGTCAACAATAATCTGTCCAGGCTTGATAATGCGCCTTTTTTCCTGGATTTCCAGTAGCTTGAACACGGCGCGCGACCGATAACCGGCCTTTTTCGCCTGCTTTACATAGGGGTCGTCGAAGTGGCGCTTCAGCCAGTTCTGGCTACTTTTGCTGCGTTTCATGGGGGTTGTCCAGCTGTTTGCCTACCTTCTCGCCTACTTTCTTGAGAGTACGGCGGGTACGAAACACCAGCCACAGGGCGCCCACTCCGCCAAAAAAGGCGAGAATCAGCAGCTGGTTTGCCAAATCGGCTGTGATAGAATCCACCGCCAGCCACAGCAGTAACCCGACGAAAAGGATAATCCCCAACTCCAGTTTGACGCTGTTGAGGGGGCTGGCGGCGACACCAAAACCCTTCCCCGCCGACTGGCGATCATTTTCCTGTGGAACCTGTTGATTCATATGTCTCTAACTTCTAAACAAAAACGTCACTTACGCGCCCTGGCTCACGCCCTCAAGCCCGTGGTCATGATCGGCAATGCCGGCATTACCGACGGCGTGATCAGCGAAATCGACGACCGTCTGGCACACCATGAGCTGATCAAGGTCCGCCTCGGCGGTCTGGCGCGTGAAGACCGTGCGGCGGCCATTGACAAAATCTGCCAGAAAACCGGCAGCGAGCTGGTCAGTAGCATCGGCCACATTGGTATCTTTTACCGCACCAGCAAGCAAAAGCTCATCAACCTGCCAAAGGCCTGAACCCATCATCGCGGGGCGCGTATTCCCATCCCAACCAGCAACAAGCCAAGGATGCTGTTGATCAGAAACAGGGTCGACGAAACCCCGTGAATACGCCCGAACGCAATGGCCTGCGCACTTCCCGGCCCGATCCCCTGCGCCTTCAGCACCTGCATCTGCGGCTGCAGGACGAACAGGCCAATGGCCACGATGGTCAACATCGCCGCCAGCACCCACAGACGCCACGCCTTGAAACCCTGGTTACGCTCACGCAGCAGCACACCGGCAAGCAGCAGGCCGCCACAGGCCAGACCAACCCAGCTCATCAAACTGAACACGCTTCCCGCCAGATCTCCAGCGAGCATACGGTTGTCCAGAGAGGCGAACAGCGCCGGCACCACCAGATAACCGGTGATCCACAGGCCACCTACCCACAGGGTCAGCAGGATGCGCTCGAATGCACTCAGGAGATGTGTCACTCAGACGTAACGCACGGCGAGGATTTCGTATTCTTTGATACCGCCCGGTGCCTGCACTTCGGCTATATCGCCCTCTTCCTTGCCGATCAGCGCGCGCGCAATGGGTGAAGTGATAGAAACCATGCCTTTTGAAATATCCGCCTCGTCCTCGCCAACAATCTGATAAGTCACTTCCTTGCCGGTCTCTTCGTCGATCAGATCCACGGTGGCGCCGAACACGACCTTGCCACCCGGATTCAGGGTGGTCACGTCGATGATTTGTGCATTACCCAGTTTGCCGTTGATCTCACCAATACGGCCTTCGATAAAACTCTGCTGCTCGCGGGCGGCATGATATTCGGCGTTCTCTTTCAAATCGCCATGTTCACGCGCCTCGGCGATGGCCTGGATAACCTTTGGCCGCTCGACGCTCTTCAGGTGTTGCAGTTCCTTGCGCAACATCTCCGCACCACGTGCAGTAATGGGTACCTTGCCCGTCATCTCGAAATCTCCTCATGAAGATCCTGCAATCTATTAATTTTACTGAAATCATCCTGCTGCATCGCCATGCACATGGCATCGGCACCGGCCAATGTGGTGGAGTAATTCACCTTACGTTGCAGGGCGTTGCTGCGAATAGCACCCGAATCTGCAACGGCCTTTTTACCTTCCGTGGTATTAATGATCAAGTCGATCTCGTCATTCTTGATCATGTCGACAATGTTGGGACGGCCCTCCGTCACCTTGTTCACTTTCTCACAGGCAATGCCGGCCTCGTTGAGCTGTGCGGCGGTGCCCTCGGTAGCGACGATATCGAAGCCGAGCGCCACCACCTTCCGCACCACCGGAAGCAGACGCTTCTTGTCGGCATCACGAACGCTGACAAAGGCGCGACCACCCTTGGGAAAAATAACGCCGGCGCCCAGCTGGGCCTTGGCATAGGCCTCGGCGAAGCTGCGGCCCACGCCCATTACCTCACCGGTAGACTTCATTTCCGGGCCAAGAATGGGATCGATGCCCGGGAACTTGTTAAACGGAAACACCGCTTCCTTCACCGAATAATAGTCGGGAATCACCTCAGCGCCGATGCCTTGCTCCTTCAGACTCTTGCCCGCCATGCAGCGTGCCGCCACCTTGGCCAGCGGTACACCAGTGGCCTTGGAGACATAGGGCACGGTACGCGAACCACGCGGGTTCACCTCAATGATATAGATCTCGTCGTCCTTGATGGCAAACTGGGCATTCATCAAGCCCACTACGTTCAGCTCAAGGGCCAGTTTGCGCGCCTGTTCACGCAGACGCGCCTGCACGTCCTGCGACAAACTGTACGGCGGCAGCGAACAGGCGGAGTCACCCGAATGCACACCCGCCTGCTCGATGTGCTCCATGATGGCACCCACCAGCACGTCAGTACCGTCACAAATGGCGTCCACGTCCACCTCGATGGCATCATCGAGGAAACGGTCGAGCAGCACCGGTGAGTCGTTGGACACCTTCACCGCCTCGCGCATATAACGCTGTAGCTCGGATTCCTTGTAAACGATCTCCATGGCTCTCCCACCCAGCACATAGGACGGGCGTACCACCAGCGGGTAGCCGATGTCCGCGGCCAGGTCGATGGCCTCCTCGGCGGAGCGTGCGGTGTGGTTCGGCGGCTGCTTGAGACCGAGTTTCTGCACCAACTGCTGGAAGCGCTCGCGATCCTCGGCCAGGTCGATGGAGTCGGGCGAAGTACCGATGATGGGGGCGCCCGCGGCCTCCAGTGCCCGCGCCAGCTTGAGCGGGGTCTGCCCGCCATACTGCACGATAACGCCCTTGGGCTTCTCCAGATCCACCAGTTCCAGCACATCTTCCAGGGTCAGTGGCTCGAAATAGAGGCGATCCGAGGTGTCATAATCCGTGGACACGGTCTCCGGATTACAGTTGACCATGATGGTCTCGAAGCCATCATCGCGCAGGGCGAAGGCGGCGTGCACGCAGCAATAGTCGAACTCGATGCCCTGACCGATGCGGTTGGGCCCGCCACCGAGGATCATGATCTTGTCCCGATCGGAGGGGCTGGCCTCGCACTCCTCCTCGTAGGTGGAGTACATGTAGGCGGTGTCAGTGGCGAATTCGGCGGCGCAGGTGTCGACGCGCTTGTACACTGGACGTACACCCAGCGCATGCCGGTGGGCACGGAATTCGCCTTCGCTAACGCCCAACAGGGTCGCCAGGCGACTGTCGGCGAAACCCTTGCGCTTGAGCTGGCGTACACGTCGCTCATCCAGCGCCGCCATGCCCTGCCCGCGCACCTCGCCTTCGAGGTGAATCAGCTCCTCGATCTGTACCAGGAACCAGGGATCGATAAAGGTGAGGTCGAAGATCTCTTCCCGGCTGAGCCCGGCACGGAAGGCATCGCCCACGTACCACAGGCGATCCGGCCCTGCCGCCTTCAGCTCCTGCTTGAGGGTGTCCATGGCATCCTCGGCGTCGAGGTCGAGGATCTCGGTAAAGCCGTCGACGCCCGTCTCCAGCCCGCGCATGGCCTTCTGCAGCGACTCCTGCTGGGTGCGGCCCATGGCCATCACCTCGCCCACCGACTTCATCTGCGTGGTCAGGCGCGAATCGGCCTGGGGGAACTTCTCGAAGGTGAAACGCGGGATCTTGGTGACGACGTAATCAATGGTCGGCTCGAAGGAGGCCGGGGTGGCGCCGCCAGTGATCTCGTTCTGCAGCTCGTCCAGCGTATAGCCCACGGCCAGCTTGGCGGCCACCTTGGCGATGGGGAAGCCGGTGGCCTTGGAGGCCAGTGCCGAGGAGCGCGACACGCGCGGGTTCATCTCGATGATGATCATGCGGCCGTTCTCGGGATTAATCGAAAACTGCACATTGGAGCCGCCGGTGTCCACACCGATCTCGCGCAGCACCGCCAGCGAGGCGTCGCGCATGATCTGGTATTCCTTGTCGGTCAGGGTCTGTGCCGGGGCCACGGTGATGGAATCACCGGTGTGAATACCCATGGGATCGAAGTTCTCGATGGAGCAGATGATGATACAGTTGTCCTTGTGGTCGCGCACCACCTCCATCTCGTACTCTTTCCAACCAAGAATAGACTCCTCGATAAGCAATTCCTTGGTCGGTGACAGATCCAGTCCGCGCTCACAGATCTCGACGAACTCTTCCTTGTTGTAGGCAATACCGCCGCCGCTGCCGCCCATGGTGAAGGACGGACGGATGATAGTCGGGTAACCCACCTGGGCCTGCACCTGAAAGGCCTCTTCCAGGCTGTGCGCCACCGCCGACTTGGGCATGTCAAGGCCGATCTTCAGCATCGCCTGACGAAAGCGCTCACGATCCTCGGCCTTGTCGATGGCGTCACGGGTGGCGCCGATCATCTCCACGCCGAACTGCTCCAGCACACCCTCGCGGGCCAGATCCAGGGCACAGTTGAGCGCCGTCTGACCACCCATGGTGGGCAGGATGGCATCCGGGCGTTCGCGCTCGATGATCTTCGCCAACGTCTGCCAGGTGATGGGCTCGATGTAGGTGGCATCGGCCATCTCCGGGTCGGTCATAATGGTGGCCGGATTGGAGTTGACCAGGATGACACGATAGCCCTCCTCGCGCAGGGCCTTGCAGGCCTGGGCACCGGAGTAGTCGAACTCACAGGCCTGGCCGATGACGATGGGGCCGGCACCGATGATCAGGATGCTTTTTAGGTCGGTTCTTTTTGGCATAGGCTCGGTTCTGGTGTTTGCCACAGAGCCGCAGAGAACACAGTGTTAAATCTTATTAATCTCTGAGAACTCTCTGAGAACTCTCTGAGAACTCTCTGAGAACTCTGCGCCTCCGTGGCTAATTCTTGCTTTCTTCAATCAGCTCGATGAAGTGATCAAACAGCGGCGCCACGTCGTGCGGCCCGGGGCTGGCCTCGGGGTGGCCCTGGAAGCTGAAGGCCGGCCGGTCGGTGCGCTCCACGCCCTGCAACGAGCCATCAAACAGCGACTTGTGGGTGGCGCGCAGGTTATCCGGCAGGCTGGCCTCGTCCACGGCAAAACCGTGGTTCTGGCTGGTGATCATCACCTGCCCGCCGTCGAGGGCCTGCACCGGGTGATTGGCGCCGTGATGACCGAACTTCATCTTCTGCGTCTTCGCACCACTGGCCAGTGACAGCAACTGATGACCCAGACAGATGCCGAACACTGGCAGGCCGGTGTCGACGATCTCAGCAATGGCGGCCAGCGCATAGTCGCAGGGTTCGGGATCGCCCGGGCCATTGGACAGGAACACGCCGTCGGGGTTCATCGCCAGCACCTCGCTGGCCGGGGTCTGCGCCGGCACCACCGTCAGGCGGCAGCCGCGATCCACCAGCATGCGCAGGATGTTGTGTTTGACACCGTAATCGTAGGCTACCACGTGACGCGGCAGCTTTTCGGCGATGGGGTGCAGCGCGCCGGGTAGGCCGCCTTCCAACGTCCAGGTGCCCTGCGCCCATTCGTAGGGTACCTTGGTGGTGACTTCCTTGGCCAGATCCATGCCCTTGAGGCCGGGGAAGGCCTTGGCAGCCGCGATGGCGGCCTCGGCATCGATGTCATCACCGGCGACGATGCAGCCGCCCTGCGCGCCCTTTTCGCGCAGTACGCGGGTCAGGCGGCGGGTGTCGATATCGGCGATGGCGATCACCTCGTTCTGTGCCAGATATTCCTCCAGCGTGAACTCGCAGCGCCAACTGCTGGCCAGCAGCGGCACGTCGCGCACCACCAGGCCGCTGGCCCAGACAAAGCCGGACTCGGCGTCTTCATGATTAGTACCGACGTTGCCGATGTGGGGATACGTCAAGGTGACGATCTGCTTGCTGTAGGAGGGATCCGTGAGGATTTCCTGATAACCGGTCATGGCCGTATTGAAAACGACCTCGCCCGTGGTCAGGCCATCCACGCCAATGGATTCTCCCCAAAAGAGTGTCCCGTCTTCCAGGGCCAACAACGCCGGTTTTCTCAAGCTGACCTCCGCCATAGATACGCCACTTTAGATGTGCAAAGCGGGAGGGACGATGGCTCGCCCTTCCCGCTCATGTTCAATACCGACTTGAACCGGCCTAGTTTACTCGATTGCCCTCTCGGGCGTCTATATCGGGCACGATGATATCCGGCGACAATTGTTGGGCGCCGAATATTTGAAGCTTTTCACGCCAAATGAATAGTCTTGTCGGGACTTAATAACACTCGAACGATGCGGTTCGCTACCGCTCACCAGCATCCTACACAGACGACTGAAACAATCTTGTTATCACATCCGACCGGAATGCCGGCAATGTGGGGCAGCTATGTCACCGTAGAAGATGTTGACGCCCAGGCGGGCAAGGCGGAAAAGCTGGGTGGCAAAGTACTGGTGCCGCCGCGGGATATTCCAAATGTTGGTCGCTTTTGCGTAATTCAGGACCCCCAGGGCGCCACCCTTTCGTTGATCACCTACGTGTAAAAACAGCCCCTTCGGCGTGGCGCATGGCCATGACTTCAGATTTGATCATGCGCCACCCCGTCATTGAGCAGCTTCCATATTCAGAGGTCATCGTGCGCATGGCACACGCTACGAGCAGGTGTAGTGTGCGCTGTGCGCACAATTATGGATAGAAATCTCCTTGTGAATTCCATGACCCTGTAGCAAGCTGAATGGTACTGAATCAGAATTTTTCGCTACAGCCCCAACACATCCTGCATGTCATATAACCCGGCCTCGCGCCCGGCCAGCCACTGTGCGGCACGCACGGCACCACTGGCAAAGGTCATGCGCGACGAGGCCTTGTGGGTGATCTCCACCCGCTCGCCGAGGCCGGCGAACATCACCGTGTGCTCGCCGACGATATCGCCGGCACGGATAGTCTCGAAACCGATGGTCTTGCGATCACGCTCGCCGGTGCGACCTTCGCGGCCGTAAACAGCACACTCTTTCAGATCACGGCCCAGGGTCTCGGCCACCACCTCGCCCATACGCAAGGCGGTGCCGGAGGGGGCATCGACCTTGTGGCGATGGTGGGCCTC
>JAJRWE010000166.1 GCA_024276955.1 Gammaproteobacteria bacterium | reverse complement strand
TTTCCAATACATAGAGGTGGTATTGAATATCCTCGATGCTGGCATCTTCGGGTAGATGATCGATGAGTTCTTTCACGTCTTGCTTTACTGTTGACATAAATCAACCTCCAGTGACGGCTTGATGGCAGTGTATCAAACCTCAGCTAGGTCGCCCTTGCGCTCCAACCAGGCCTTGCGATCGGACGCACGTTTTTTGGCCAGTAACATATCCATCAACTGATGGGTATCGTCACCGGCTTCAATGGTGAGCTGCACCAAACGACGGGTATCGGGTGACAGGGTGGTCTCGCGCAGCTGGATGGGATTCATCTCGCCCAGACCTTTGAAGCGCTGTACGTTGATCTTGCCTCTTTTCTTTTCTGCCTTGATGCGCTCGACGACGCCCTGTTTTTCGGCGTCGTCTAACGCATAGTAGACTTCCTTGCCGACGTCGATACGATACAGCGGCGGCATGGCGATGTAGACATTGCCGGCGGCCACCAGCGGCTTGAAGTGGCGCAGGAACAGGGCGCACAGCAGGGTGGCGATGTGGGCGCCGTCGGAGTCGGCATCGGCCAGTACGCAGACCTTGCCGTAACGCAGGCCACTGAGGTTGTCGGAGCCGGGGTCTACGCCGATAGCCACGGCGATGTCATGCACTTCTTGTGAGGCCAGTACCTCGGTGGAATCCACTTCCCAGGTATTCAGGATCTTGCCGCGCAGGGGCATGATGGCCTGGAATTCCTTGTCGCGGGCCTGCTTGGCAGAGCCACCGGCAGAGTCGCCTTCGACCAGGAACAACTCACTGCGCGCGGGATCGGCGCTGGCGCAGTCGGCCAGCTTGCCGGGCAGGGCCGGGCCCTGGGTGACCTTTTTACGCGCGACCTTTTTGCCGGCGCGCAGGCGGCTCTGGGCATTGTTGATGGCCAGTTCGGCAATGGCCTCACCCATCTCCGTGTGCTGGTTGAGCCACAGGCTGAAGGCGTCCTTGACCACCCCGGAGACAAAGGCGGCGCACTCGCGCGAGGACAGGCGTTCCTTGGTCTGGCCGGAAAAGGCGGGGTCGGCCATTTTCACCGAGAGGATGTAGCTGACCCTGTCCCACACATCGTCCGGCGCCAGCTTGACGCCACGCGGCAGCAGGTTGCGGAATTCGCAGAACTCGCGCATGGCCTCGGTGAGACCGGTGCGCAAGCCGTTGACGTGGGTGCCGCCCTGGGCGGTGGGCACCAGGTTGACGTAGCTTTCGGCTATGGAATCGCCACCCCCTCTGTTTTCACTCAATGGCAACCACAGTATCGCCCAGTCGGCGGCCTCGGTATCGCCCTTGAAGCTGCCGAGGAAGGGTTCCGGTGGCAGGGTCTCGACGCCTTGCAGGGCATCCATGAGGTAGTCGCGCAGGCCGTCTTCATAGAGCCATTCGCTGCTCTCGCCGCAATTTTCGTCGAAAAAGGTGACCTTCAGCCCGGGGCAGAGCACGGCCTTGGCGCGCAACACGTGCTTGAGACGCGGCACGGAAAACTTGGCCGAGTCGAAGAATTTCGGATCGGGCCAGAAACGCAGGGTGGTGCCGGTGTTGCGCTTGCCGACAGTGCCGATGGGCTCCAGCTTGGAGATGCGGTTGCCGTCGGCGAAGGCGACGTTGTACTCCTTGCCGTCGCGTCGCACCCACACCTCGAGGTGCTTCGACAGGGCATTGACCACCGATACGCCGACGCCGTGCAGGCCACCGGAGAACTGGTAATTCTTGTTGGAGAACTTGCCACCGGCGTGCAGCTTGGTGAGGATGACCTCGACGCCCGGGATACCCTCCTCCGGATGAATATCCACGGGCATGCCGCGGCCGTCATCCACCACCTGCAGCGAGCCATCTTTGTACAAGGTGACGTAGATGCGCCGCGCATGGCCGGCGATGGCCTCATCGACACTGTTGTCGATGACTTCCTGCGCCAGGTGGTTGGGACGCTCGGTCTGGGTGTACATACCCGGGCGCTTGCGCACCGGCTCCAGACCACTCAGCACCTCGATGGACGAGGCATCGTACTGGCTACTCATACGGCTCCTGTTGAGATCGACTGTAATGTAAGGCCCCGGCAGTTTACATGGGGGGACGAACCGAATCGAGGATTCCGGATGCTGCGCTACGGCAGGTGGATCAGTCGGCCAGATCCCCAACGAGCGAGGCACTGATATCCGCCGGCAGGGCATCCGTGCGCACACGATACGCCGGATGATCGCAACCCATGGCCAGCGTTGCACCCTGACGGAGCGAGGCCGTCATGGCCGGCTCGAATTCGAAGCGCAGAAAGTGTACGGCAGACGTCTTGTCCTGATCATTGCGCGGCAGGTCTTCGTCCGCAATAGCCCGCACCGGGGGGTGGCCCATCACCTGAAGCCAGACTTGGCACTCGATACCGACCAACGCCGCCAGCGCCTTGCGGCGCTGCTGCGGATCGGTGTATTCCAACATCAGAGTGGCCTTGAGGTTACCGCCACCGGGGATCAGCGGGTTGTAGGTATCCAGCTCGGCCTGTATTTCATCCGCCGCGAAGATACGCTCGATACACAGCATCTCCTGCACCTGATACTGGATGGTGAGGCGGTCCTCGAAATGCAGGGAGGCGTTCTCGCCCAGCGCAATGCGGCGCAGACGCCTGTGGGCCATCAGTCGTTTGCGGAAAGCCGCACGCTGGGCGGCGTACTGCTCCAGGCTCAGCAGGTCTTCACGGGTCAGTTTTTTCATGACGTACAGCGAAAGGGCAGCGGGCACCCTCCTGGCAGGGTCAGCTCAATCGTCGAGGGCGTCCAGCGCCTTCTGAAAGCGGTTGGCATGGGAACGCTCGGCCTTGGCCAGGGTCTCAAACCAGTCGGCAATTTCATCAAAACCTTCGTCACGGGCAGTCTTTGCCATACCGGGGTACATGTCGGAATACTCATAGGTCTCACCGGCGATAGCGGCCTTGAGATTATCACTGGTGCAGCCTATGGGCAGACCGGTAGCGGGGTCGCCCACCTCTTCAAGATACTCCAGATGACCGTGGGCATGGCCTGTTTCACCCTCGGCGGTAGAACGGAACACCGTAGCCACGTCGCTGTAGCCCTCCACATCGGCCTTGGTGGCGAAGTAGAGATAGCGACGGTTGGCCTGTGATTCGCCGGCAAAGGCGTGTTTGAGATTATGCTCGGTCTTACTGCCTTTGAGCGCCATGAAAACTTCTCTCCTGTAGGAATTTTCCCAAAAGATTAGCCCGCTTCCCGCACAGATGAAAGCGGTAATTGAAACACATCCGTTTGACGCTTGCGGGAGGCAAAGGTAACGTAACCCTCAAACACAATGGCCGCGCCAACCTCGCGACATTCCCCGCACAAATCACCGTGGTAAATATAACGTGGTAAAGAAAAAGAGCAAAACCTTCGACTTTGAATCCGCCCTCGCCGAGCTGGAGACACTGGTGGACCGCATGGAGCAGGGGGAGACCAGCCTGGAGGCATCGCTGCAGGATTTCGAGCGCGGCATCGAGCTGACCCGTGCCTGTCAGGCCGCCCTGCAGGAGGCCGAGCAGAAGGTGCAGATCCTGCTGGACAAGGATACCGAGGCGGTGGACTTCGAGCCGCAGGACCCGCAGGCCAAACCATGACCCTCTCGACATTGCTGGACACTTACCAGGTCCGCACCGAGCAGGCCCTGCAACAGTGGCTGCCCACGGCCCGGATTCTGCCCGGCCGCCTGCACGAGGCCATGCGCTACGCGGCGTTGGAGGGTGGCAAGCGTATCCGTCCGGCATTGGTCTTCATGACCGGCGTGGCCCTGGGCGCACCGCTGGCCCGTCTCGATGGCCCGGCCTGCGCGATGGAGCTGATCCACGTCTACTCACTGGTACACGACGATCTGCCCGCTATGGACGACGACGACCTGCGCCGCAGCAAGCCCACCACCCACATCGCCTTCGACGAGGCCACCGCCATACTGGTGGGCGACGCCCTGCAGTCGCTGGCCTTTTATATCCTCGCCCACGACCCTCACATGGTCAACGACCCCGCCCTGCGCCTGCAGATGGTGGAAACCCTGGCCTTGGCCTCGGGCTCGCGCGGCATGGCCGGCGGGCAGGCCATCGACCTTGATGCCGCTGGCCGCGAGATCACCCTCGCCGAGCTGGAAGACATGCACATCCACAAGACCGGCGCGCTGATCCGCGCCAGCGTGCGCCTTGGCGCCCTCAGCCAGCCCGGCAGCGACGAGACGCTGCTGGAGCAGCTGGATCACTACGCCAAATGCGTGGGGCTGGCCTTCCAGATCCGTGACGACATCCTCGATATCGAGAGCGACACCGCCACCCTCGGCAAGCCACAGGGTAGTGACCTGGCCGGCAACAAACCCACCTATCCAGCACTGGTGGGCATGGACGAGGCCAAGCACATGGCCCGCGACCTGCATCAGGAGGCGCTGGACAGTCTCGCGCCGCTGGGCGATGCCGGACAGCCCTTGCGCGATATAGCAGAATACATTATCAATCGCAGAAGCTAGTGTAGTCCAACAAGGATGATGGAAACATGATTCTTGAATAGCTAAATTTTGGGATCTTCAGTCTAATCACAACCTATGCATTTTCAGTGCAAGGTGGTTGAGTTGAATAAATTCCTGGACAGCAGTGCCCTAATAATACTTGCTAAAATAACAACATCATTATAGGCTAATTGGTTGATTTTATCATTTAATTTAAAAGGAAAAAAATGAAATCTCAACTTAGGATTTTTTGCATTTTTGTCTTATTACTTGTCTTCAGCGCTTGCTCGTCTATCCCCGAAATGGGAGACAACTCTTCGGGCTCAGGGGTTTTAATTGGTATGTTAACCAGTAAGCTCGGTGTAAACACCGAACAGGCCATCGGTGGGGCAGCCGCACTTTTGGGGTCAGCGAAAAAAAATCTCAGCGCGGATGATTTTTCCAGCGTGACTGAATCATTACCGGAGATTAAATCTCTGCTGGGAAAAACGACCAAAGATGGCCGTGGCATAGCCAGTAAGTTAGGGCTGTCATCTGCAGAAAATGACCAAGCTGGCGCTAAGGAGGAAAACAATAACCTGACCAAACAGTTTTCCAAGCTAGGCTTAGGTTCTGACATGGTCGACAAATTCATTCCAATTGTGCTTGACTATGCCAAGTCATCGGGTGGCAACAATGCCATGAATTTGCTTAAAGGTGCTTTGCAGTAACGCAGTGACTGACTTGGCTTTTATCCAAGTCACACCCCGCGCATAAAAAATCGCCACGCAAGCGTGGCGCTTTTTTTTCAGAGGGCAGAAACTACAGCTCTATCCTGATACCCCCATTGATCCAGTACTGCCGGACATTATCCTGTCCCAACCGGCTTTCATAATGAAGAAAGCCTGACCGGCCATTGGCGAAAACCGCCGTAACACCCAGGCCCAGGTTAAAGTAGTTCCGATCTGGATTGTCCGAGCTAATATCAAAGCTGGTACGGGTGGGATCATAGACAAATTGCGCGGCGATGGCGCGTGAATTGTCAGTAAACTCATGTTCCCACTCACCATTGAGCTGCAATAGATACACCGCATTACGGGCACTGATCGCATAAGTGACCTGGCCACCCAGCACCGCCGTTATGGAATCCACGTCCTGATCACCAATCACCAGTATCGAGCCGGCACCCACACCACCGGGATTCGAGGCTGACTCCGTGTAACCATCAATCGATGTCTGAATAAAGCCCAACCGTCCATAGGGGCCGGCAGTCAGCGCATTGCGGCTATATTCATAGCCACCACTCAGGCTGGCGGCATATTCCCAGCCGGTCGTACTGCCGATGCCCTCCTGCCGGGGATCACCCGGTAAATTGATTCGGCGGTCGGTATCGATCGTGTTTCTACCCAGCCTGAGCAAGCCATCCAGATAGAATGTTTCTGACTGGTAGTAACTGCCATAAGCCGCCAGATGCCAACTATCCATCTCCAGATTACCGGCATCCCCCTTAAAGTCGGAATCCTTGCTGGCATAGCCGAATGCACTGCCCACAACCAGCGCATCGGATATGCGATAGTCGACACCAGCGCTGACACCCCGGGCTCGGAAGTCGAATCCCGTCTCCCGGCTTGTTTTGTCTCTATCGCCGATAATAATATTCGCATTGACAAAGGCACCCCAGCGGCTGGCGATACCCTGCGGCTCCTCACCCGCCGAGCCACCCCGCGCTCCACTGCCGAACAGCGCAGAAACAACGGATTCAGGCAGAGTCTGTCCATCAATGTTGATAGTCAGGCCCGAGAGATTAACACCACGCGCACCAGCCCGCAGGGCAGTCAGCCGTCTGTGGATACTCGCAGACTGAAGCTTGGCGGTCTCGATAACAACCCTGCCCTGGGCCGATATCTCCTCGTGGGCCAGAAGGTCCAGGTTTGTGGCAACCACCGCCAGATCATCGCTCTCCAGGCGTCGGCAGGTTGTCAGTAAGTCTTCCTGTCCGGAGTTCAACACTTCTTCCGTTCTTTCCAATTCTTTCAGGGCGGGACACATGGAATCCATCGCCCTAGCCACGGAGCGCTGATTTCCCGAGAGCCCTGGTCGCTCAGCAATGCCACCATTGACCACAAAAGTAACGGAAACAGGATCGGCCAAATCCGCGGCAGCCAAACTGATGCTATCCGAGTCCACGAGAGAACCCACTGTAGCCCTTACAACCAGGCGATCAGATGTATCAAGGGTCAGTGTGTTACTGGATCGGCCGCTGGCATCGGTCACCGTTGTTTGTTGTTGCAGTCCTCCCCCACTCGCGGGCAGAATTTCCCAGTCAACGGACACCCCGGCAACGGGACTCCCTGATGCATCGACGGCAGAAAGGACAAAGGGCGCCAGAGTATCTCCCGATATGCCTCGCTGATAATTGCCGGAAAAGCGCTTGAACTGATCCACCACCGATGGATCAACTGTTGAGTCCCTGATCGTTAACGTTGCCCGACTGAGTTCGCCCACCGCATTGGTTTGTACATTTTCTACCCTCTCCGCAGCGGCATTTTTTCCCGTACCTGCGAATTCTTGAAGGGATAGATCTTGTAGCTGAAGCGTTAGGGTTTCGTCGCCCTCCACCAGTGAATCGGCCACGATGTCGAGATACAAGGTTTTAGTCGCCATGTCGCCATCAGACCAACTGAGCACATCAGGCGCCTCTGTCACCTGGAAGGAATAATCTGCCGTTGTCGCCGTGTCGCCCTCTCCACCCGCCAGTACACGAACCCACAACGCACCTGCGCTACCACCGGTTCGAGTCACCGTTATTGCCGCCTGGCCGTCCTGTTCGCTGACCTGATAATTGGCGCTGCTGAATTGAATAGTGCCCGGAGGGGGCGGGACGACATTGGTTGAAATGGGGTAGCTATTCCCTATACAGTCGAAACAGTCAACAGTAAATACAAGGTCATGTTGCCCCACAAGCGGCGGCTGCCGCCAGGTAAAGGTATGCTTCGCTGACTGGCCTGCGCCAATCTCCGGGCAATAAAAAGCAGTGCCGTATCCATCATCACTGCATTCCTCCGAAATAAATGAGCGGTTAATATTTTGTCCCGCCGACGTTATCCGAATTTCTGCAAATTTATTATTCTGATCATTGGTGGCATTCTTCACCGTGAGCGTATAGCTTACGGTATCGCCGGGTGTCACAGGATTGCCCGGGGATTGCACAATATCCGCTATCAGTAAGTCCTCATGCCCTACCGCTAAACTGGTTCTCACCACACAAAACCCGATGATGAGCAGAAGCATCTGAAATAATATGCTCAATGAAAATGGCCGCGAAAAAAAAGGCCTGTTGCTGAACCTCCGACTTCCAGTGGTTGAAAGCATCGCTATAAAATTATTCATAATCCCTCTCCGTAAGGTAACTACTTACCACCATGAAGAACATGAAGCGCGTAAAGGTTTCACAGGACAAAGCTTTTGATACCCTGCTTCAGAAGCTCCACATTAAAATTAATCAGGGAGCCATGTTGTTTTTTTGCAAGCCGTTAGTATAGGTCAGCCATTGTACCTCATGGATACCCTGCAATGTTTCTACACTTTTCAGCGCCACTACAATCTGGTCTTCAAGCAATACATCTCTACG
>JAJRWE010000165.1 GCA_024276955.1 Gammaproteobacteria bacterium | reverse complement strand
TCTTGTAGTGAGGGCGGCAACAGGTACGCGGTATCTCGATTGATGGGCTGGAATTTGCCTGACATGGTGATGTCGATCTCTTCTTGGTACGATGAGCCTATTCTATAGGGATACGTCGCTAAATCCGACAGACTCCTAGCTTCTGGTATTGCGCCGGGTGGCGCAGGCAATCTACCAGCTCGGCTACCTCCTTCTTGGCATTCTCCTGTCCAGCCACATCCCTGAAGGTGACTTTTGGTGGCTTGCTCTCCTCTTTAGTGGGAGGCCGCAGGAACCTGTCGATGTCGCCCCCACGGCCGACACCGCCTGCGATGTTGCGCGTAATCCGGCGCCAGAACCAGACATAAACGCCAATGAAGATTATCCAGGGCAGTAGGGCGATCAAAACCCTCCCCACGCCGTTTTCCTCGGCTGGGGCTTTGATATTTATCTTCACCCCCTGCTGGTCCAATAGGGGAAGCAGCTCATCATCCCCGAAGGAGGGCAGGTGGGTCGTGAAATGCAGGGCAGGCGGGGCCAATTCCGCCAGTACGCGGGGGATATGCAGCTCTCCCTGTACCCGCTCTCCCTGCAGCACTACCTCGGCTACCTCACCTTTCTTGAGCATCTGTTTGAATTCGCTGTAGGGCACCTCGTAGGATACCCTCTGCTCAGGGGGGTTCCAAAATAGAAACAAGTAGAGCAGCAATACAAACAGGGGCAAACCAATCGACATCCAGTTGGGTATTTTTATCTCTTTTGCCATGTCTGTGTGAATCCCTAAGCTGGAGGTAGCAAGTTACAAGTTGTAAGGCGCTAATACCCTACGACTACTTCTTTAACAAGGGCCCAATCAAGTCCAGTGGCAGCGGAAAAACGATGGTGTTGGACCTGTCGTTAGAGATCTCCGTCAAGGTCTGCAGATAGCGCAGTTGCATGGCCTGGGGTTGCTTCACGAGGATGCGTGCCGCTTCGGTCAGTTTTTCTGCGGCCTGCATTTCGCCCTCTGCATGGATTACCTTGGCGCGCCGGGTGCGTTCCGCCTCTGCCTGCTTGGCGATCGCCCGGATCATACTCTCGTTCAGATCCACATGCTTGATCTCGACGTTGGCTACCTTGATGCCCCAGGCATCCGTCTGCTGATCCAGTATTTCTTGAACATCAGCATTCAGACGTTCTCGCTCGGCCAGCATTTCATCGAGCTCGTGTTGCCCCAGCACGGAGCGCAATGTGGTTTGTGCCAACTGGCTGGTTGCTACATAGAAGTCCTCCACCTGGATGATGGCCTTCTCGGGATCGATGACGCGGAAATAGACCACGGCATTGACCTTCACTGAGACGTTGTCCCGGGAGATGACATCCTGGCTGGGTACGTCCATGACGATGGTTCGCAGGTCTACTCTGACCATCTGCTGCACCAGTGGGATAATGATGATCAGGCCCGGCCCTTTGACCTTCCAGAAGCGGCCCAGGAAAAAGATGACCCCCCGCTCGTATTCCCGCAGGACCTTGATGGCGGCCAGCAGAAAAAGAAAGATGAGGCTGAAAATGACGTAGAGCGTGTAACTGACCATGACTATTCCTCCTTATGGGTGTTGTGAGGGGTGACCATCAGCACCAGACCATCCCGGCTGGTAACCCGTACCACCTGGCCATCCCGCAATGGGGTATCGGTGCGGGCACTCCAGACTTCTCCATGAACCCGCACTGATCCCCTCTCTTCAAAACTGTCGATCACCTGCCCAGTCGCACCCAGTAGCTCCTCAGGGCCGCTGACCACCGGACGGCGATGGGATTTGACCGCCAGGCCTACCACCGTGATCAGAATGCCAGCGCTGACGAAGGCGAAGCCGATGATCAGCGGCGGGTCGATACCGTAACCGGGGGCTTCGGTATCGATCAGGATGAGTGAGCCGATAATGAAGGCGGCGATACCGCCGATACCCAGGGTCCCGAAACTGGGTGCGAAGGCCTCCCCCACCATCAGGGCCAGACCGAGCAGGATCAATCCGACACCCGCGTAGTTGACGGGCAGGACGTGGAAGGCATAAAGGGCCAGTAGCAGGCAGATAGCGCCGACGGTGCCGGGCAGGATGGCGCCCGGGTTGGCGAATTCGTAGATGAGGCCGTAGATGCCGATCAGCATCAGGATGTAGGCCACGTTGGGATTGCTGATGACGCTGAGCAGTTGGCTGCGCCAGTCCGGTAGAACCCGGACTAGGCGCAGGCCTTCAGTATCCAGGATCTTTTCCCTTCCCTGAAGGGTGACCTTGCGCCCGTGCAGTTGCTTGAGCAGATCCTCCATGTCCGAGGCGATCAGGTCGATGACGCCGATCTCAAGGGCCTCCCGGGCGGGTAGGCTGGCGGCCTCCCGCACCGCTTTTTCTGCCCATTCCGCATTGCGTCCGCGCATCTGGGCCAGACCACGGATATAGGCGGCTGCATCACTGACGGCCTTCTTGGCCATGGTATCGCTCGCGGGTTTGTCGTCAGCGTCCTCTTCGCCCGGTTTTAGCTGCGGTCTTTTTGTCGGGTCACCGGGGGTGGGTAGAGCGCCGATCTGCACGGGCGTGGCCGCCCCCAGATTGGTTCCCGGCGCCATGGCAGCGATATGGCTGGCATAGAGGATATAGGTGCCCGCACTGGCGGCCCGTGCGCCACCGGGAGCTACATAGGTGACCACCGGCACATCGGACGCGATGATCTTCTTGATAATGCTGCGCATAGCAGTATCCAGCCCGCCGGGGGTGTCCATGCGGATGATGGCCAGTTCTGCCTGCTGTTGTTCAGCGTTTTCAAGGCCCCGTTCGATATAGTCAGCAGTGGCGGGGCCGATGCCATCCTGAATCTCCAGTACAATGGCGATACCCAAACCTTCTGGTGTCTCCGGCGCAGCAAGGGCAAGACCCCAGACAATCAGCCAGGAAATAACCAGATATTTCAATAATCGCGCACTCATGATCCGGTTTTTCTATTTGCCGCATTAACGGGATGCTGAAAAAAACTGACTCTGGCTAGTGTAAAGCACATTCCTGTGCTTTACTGAAAACCCACTGGAATGATTTCTATCAACATACTATCTAAGCATAGCTCTGATCCGATCAGGCCGCATTCATCTCCAGCGCCGGCCCGATATTAAAGAGGTATGACTGAGAATAACCGTAAACCTTCTACTTTGCAGTGTTGATAACACTGCTAATTGACGAGTTATAACCGAATCTGGTGTTTGAGCAGTTGAAAAAAAGCGGCGTATCTGGTTGATTTGTTGTTGCGAGACAAACAAACAACCAAAGGAGATACGCCACTATGAGTAAGAATAACGTTGTTGAACTGGCTGGTCGAGA
>JAJRWE010000164.1 GCA_024276955.1 Gammaproteobacteria bacterium | reverse complement strand
CATCGCCATCCACGAATTTCTCTACCCGCTGATCCAGGGCTATGACTCGGTGGCGATGCGCGCCGACGTGGAGTTGGGTGGTACCGACCAGAAATTCAACCTGCTGGTGGGCCGCGAACTGCAGAAGGCCTACGGCCAGGATCAGCAGGTGGTGCTGACCATGCCCATCCTCGAAGGCCTGGACGGGGTACAGAAGATGTCCAAGTCACTGGGCAATTACATCGGCATCGACGAGGTGCCGGAGGAGATGTTCGGTAAGCTGATGTCGATTTCCGATGATCTTATGTGGCGCTACTTTGAACTGCTCAGCTTCCGGCCCCAGTCGGAGATCGAAGGCTTCAAACGGGAAATAGAGGGTGGAAAGAATCCCCGTGATATCAAATTTCTGTTGTGTGAGGAGATTGTTACACGCTTCCACAGTGCCGAGGCGGCGCAGCGGGCACAGCAGGCCTTCATCGCCCGCTTCCAGAAAGGTGCCATGCCGGAGGATATGCCCGAACTGGAGCTGAGCGCAGCCGAGGGCGGGCTGGCCATCGCCAATCTGCTCAAAGAGGCTGGTTTGGTGAAGAGCACCTCCGAGGCCCTGCGCATGATCAAGCAGGGTGCGGTGCGTATCGACGGCGAGCGGGTCGAGGACAGCAAGATCACCATTCCCTCCGGTGTACAGCAGGTGTATCAGGTCGGCAAGCGCCGTTTCGCTCGCATTACGGTGGCCTGACAATACCGGTAGGAGCGGGCCATGCCCACACTGCCAAACAACAAGCTCTGGGGTGATGGGTCAATAAATCGCCGGCATGGTCCACTCCCACAGCTATCGGTTTTGTGCGGAATGAAGTCAGCGAATCTCCAGGTCTTCCAGCAGGGTCGAGAGACGCTCCAGGCGCTGGACCGGATCGTCTAACTGCAAAAAGTATTGCTTCTGTTCGAGCCGGATGGGCAGTAGCTCTGCCAGCCGGCTGCTGACCCAGCTGGCATCGTCATAGTGCTTTTGCATGTTGATGAAGGGCTGGTCCAGCTGTTCCAGCAGGCTGCGCAGTACGTCGGCGGCGGCGCGGTATTGTGGTGGCAGCGGTGAGCTTGGCTCGTTTTCCAGGAGTTCGACCTCGGCCATGGTGAGCTGGTTGGGCTGTACTGTTTTACTCATGATGTGAAAGCGCTGTTGACCACGCGCGGTGATGCCCAGCAGACCGTCCGGATGCTGGTTGAAATAGACGATTTCGCTGAGGGTGCCGGTGTCGAAGGTATCGGCTGCCTGCCCCACCTCGGAGCCTTCGCGGATCAGGGTGACGCCAAAACCGTGTCCGGCCTTCATGCACTGGCTGACCATGTCGAGATAACGCGGTTCGAAGATGCGCAGCGGCAGGGTGCCGCCAGGAAACAGTACCGTGTGCAGTGGGAAAATGGGAATGGTGATGGTGCTCATTGTGGCTCTCCCCAGCGGGGAATCAGGGAGTGTTCGATGTGCAATTGATCCAGTATCCGTGCCACCAGGAAGTCGATCAGCTCTTCGGTCGTCGTCGGCTGGTGATAGAAGCCCGGGCTGGCGGGCATGATAACGACGCCTTCGCGTGACAGTTTGAGCATGTTTTCAAGGTGGATGCTGGAGACGGGTGTTTCGCGGTGCACCAGGATCAGTTGGCGGCGCTCCTTGAGCATCACGTCGGCGGCGCGTTCGATAAGGTCACGGCTGGCGCCATTGGCGACCGAGGACAGGGTGGCCGAGGAGCAGGGACAGATCACCATGGCACGGGCGGTGTTGGAGCCACTGGCCACTGGCGCCATCCATTGGTCGCGGCCAAAGACGTGGAGTTGACCGTCAGAGGTGCTGAAGTATTCGCTGAGAAATATCTGTTGTTCATCGGTCCGTCCTGGCAGCCCGAAATCGGTTTCGGTGGCGATGACCACCTGCGCCGGCTGCGAGATCATCAGGTACACCTCACGTTTCGCGCCCAGCAGGCATTCCAGCAGGCGCAGGCCGTACTGGGCGCCGGAGGCGCCGGTGATGGCGAGGATGATGCGGTCGGGGTTCATTGCGCTAACTGCCTGTTTCATCGACCCACCTCTCCCTTCAGGGGAGAGGGGACTGTTTGGTGCCTTCGTTATTGTCTTGCCGTATGGCCAATAAATGTAGCAGCTTTTCGTGTAGGCCCGCAAAGGCGCCGTTGCTCATGATCACGACGTGGTCACCACAGCGGGCAGTCTCGGCGATGTGTGCGGCCAGCCGGTCGATATCATCGAAGACCTGCGCCGTGTCCAGTGCACGGGTTACGCTGTCGAGATTCCAGTCCAGTCCGGTGGGCTGGTAGAGCAGAACGTCGTCTGCCTCGCTCAGGGCCGGGCCGAGGGTGTCGCGATGGATGCCGAGGCGCATCGTGTTGGAGCGTGGTTCCAGCACGGCGAAGATGCGCGCTGTGCCCACCCGCGCACGCAGCCCGGCGAGGGTGGTTTTGATGGCCGTGGGGTGATGGGCGAAGTCATCGTAGACGGTGATACCACCGATCTCGCCACGCACCTCCATGCGCCGCTTGGGGGCGAGGAAACGACCCAGCGCCTCACAGGCGTACTTCGTCGGCACCCCGGCGTGACGGGCGGCCGCGATGGCGGCCAGGGCATTGCGCATGTTGTGCTGGCCGAGCAGATCCCACTGTACGCGGCCTTGGCCGTCGTTGCCGAAAAAGACCTCGAAGTCGCTGCTGTCGGGGGTGTTCAGCCGGGCATGCCAGCCCGTTTTGGCGATGGGCTCCAGCGGTGTCCAGCAGCCCATGTTCAGTACCTTGGCGATGTGCGGGTCATCGTCCGGGGCGATGATCAGGCCATTGCCGGGTACCGTGCGCAGCAGATGGTGGAATTGGCGCTCGATGGCCTCGATGTCGGGAAAGATGTCGGCATGGTCATATTCGAGATTGTTCAGCACCACCGTGCGCGGCCGGTAGTGGACGAACTTGGAACGCTTATCGAAGAAGGCGGTGTCGTACTCGTCCGCCTCGACGACGAAGAACGGCGCCTTGCCCATGCGTGCCGAGAGGCCGAAGTTGCGCGGCACGCCGCCGATGAGAAAACCCGGTGCGAGGCCGGCGTCTTCGAGTATCCATGCCAACATGGCGGCGGTGGTGGTCTTGCCGTGGGTGCCGGCCACCGCCAGTACCCAGCGATCCGCCAGCAGGTGTTCGGCGAGAAAGGCCGGGCCGGAGGTGTAGGGCAGGCCGCGTTCGAGCACCGCCTCCACGGCCGGATTGCCGCGTGACAGGGCGTTGCCGATCACCACCAGATCCGGTGCCGCTCCTTGTGAAGAGAAGAGTTGTGCCGGATCCCAACCCTCGGTGAGCGTGATGCCGGCCTCCGCCAGCTGGGTGCTCATGGGTGGGTAGACGTTCTGATCTGAGCCGCTCACGGTCAGTCCCATCTCCCGTGCCAGCAGGGCGATGCCGCCCATGAAGGTGCCGCAGATGCCGAGGATGTGGATATGCATGGCGTTTGTTTTTGACACCTCAGCTGCCCGCGATGTACAGGGCGCTCATCACCCGGATGGAGAGATACATGTAAAACAGGGCCACGCCCGAGGCGGCCCACATCATGATGCCCAGGGCGTGGCGCAGGATGTGACCAATGACTATGATATTCCAGATCACCAGGCCGAGCAGCAATAGTGACAGGTTGCTGCCCTGTCCCTCCGGCAGGCCCTGCAGAAAGGTGATCAGCGGCCAGCCCACAAGACCAAACAGGACGCCGGTGCCGGCCAGGGCGGTGTAGGTCTGGGTAAAACGCGAGGTCTTGCCGGTGATCCACAGGCTGAGCCAGGCCAGGGCGGCCAGCATCAGCGTATCGACCGCCGCCGACAGTATTGCCAGGCCCAGCGATTGCTCCAACAACGACACCGTCAGGCCGATGGCGAAATAGCCGGCGGCGGTGAATATCATCAGGAAGCGGGAACAGGGCAGATCCTGGGGCGTGCTGCGCAGGCGGCAAAGATCGATGAACAACTGGAGCAGGGCGGTCATGGCGGGTTGGTTTTCTTCGTTTTGTTTTATCGGTACGTCTTCGGCGGCATGGGTGTTATGTTTACGATCTTATTGGGCGGCTGCCGGCATGAGGCGCATCATTCTGGATTAATCTAGGATCATAGCAGGCCCGCTGAAATCACAGGACACCCCATGAAAGAAATTTTCGTCGACACCCCCGAGGCACTGGTCGCCCTGTGCGACCGCCTGCGCGGCTGCGAAGCATTGGCGCTGGACAGCGAATTCCTGCGTGAAAAGACCTATTACACCCAGCTCTGCCTGTTGCAGATCGCCAGTGACGAGCTGATCGCCTGCGTTGACCCTCTGGCGCTGGAAAATATCGACCCCCTGCTGGATCTCTTCTACGACCCGCAGGTGACCCTGGTAATGCACTCGGCGCGGCAGGATCTGGAGATCTTCTTTGATCTGCGCGGCCGCCTGCCGGCGCCGGTATTTGACACCCAGCTTGCCGCCACCCTGCTCGGCTATGGTGACCAGATCGGTTACGCCAACCTGGTGCGTGAATTCACCGGCGTCGAGCTGGACAAGCAGCACACCCGCACCGACTGGAGTCGTCGTCCCCTGGGCGAAGGACAGCTGCGTTATGCCGCTGATGACGTGCGTTATCTTCTGGATATCTACCGTGAGCAGTGTCGCCGCCTGCAGGAAAAGGGCCGCGAGGACTGGTTACAGGCTGACTTCGATGCCCTGGTGGACCCCGCCACCTACGATCCACCGGCGGAAAATCTGTGGAAGCGGGTGCGTGGCAACCAGCCGCTCAAAGGGCGTCAGCTGGCCATTGCGCAGGCGCTGGCCGTATGGCGGGAGGAACAGGCGCGGCGCGTTAACCGCCCGCGGCGCTGGGTGCTGAAGGACGACGTGATCATCGACATCGCCCGCCGCGCCCCTAAGGATCTGGCCACGCTGGGTCAGATCCGCGGCCTGGAAGGCCGCACCCTGGAGCGCTATGGCGAGAAACTGCTGAGCCTGGTCGAGCAGGCCTGCCAGCTGCCCAGGGAGGCTTGGCCACAACGGTCCAAGGTCGCCCGCCTGACGCCACAGCAGGATGCGGTGGTGGATCTGATGATGGCCATCGTGCGTACGCGCGGCGCCGAGCACGATGTCAGCACCGCCCTGTTGGGCAACCGTAAGGCGCTGGAAGCACTGGTGGCCGGGGCGGAGGACAGCCTGCTATTGCAGGGCTGGCGTGCGCTGTTGGTGGGCCGTGAGTTGCAGGCCCTGATGGCCGGTGAGCGCAGCCTGCGTGTCGTGGACAGGCGGGTGGTCGTCGAAGAGGGTTGAACCTAGATTAATCAGTTGACCGCTTCGAGGTAAGTCTAAGTGTTGACTTGTGACACCGCTCTGCGGTGTCACACATCCTGTGGCGCTCAGCGCCACGTCATCCGTACTGGATGGCCTGCTTATTTGCGTTACAAAATCTCTTTGTGTTCTCAGCGTCTCTGTGGCGAATTTTTTCAGCGGGTGGTCTGGATGGCTGTGGCCTCAATCTCTGCTGTAGGAGCGGGCCATGCCCGCGATGAACAGTGGTCTTGTATACAATTGTGGGAGCGGCTTCAGCCGCGAATCAAATTTACCCACATTCGCGGCTGAAGCCGCTCCCACAGACGTGAATCAATCGCGTGGGCACATAACAACACGTGCCCACCCTACCGATTCTGATTTGATGAGCCGTCGGGGTCAAAGTCGGGCGGCGTGGCGTCAGGAATACGATGCGATTCATCGGCCCAGGCGCCCAGGTCGATGAGGCGGCAGCGTTCGCTGCAGAAGGGGCGAGCGGGGTTCTTCTGTTTGTCCCACACGGCGGGTTTTCCGCAGGTGGGACACTTCACGGTCTTTAGGGCACCTCTAATCACTGCGCAGAGACCACAAGCAGTGATTAGAAGTATCCTTTATGATCTTTGCGCTCACAGGGCGCAGCAGCTGAGTTGGAAGGCCACATCCTCCGTGGCCTGCAGGGCGCGTTCACTGGTGCTGGCCTGCAGCAGACGTACGGTGAAACGGTGGCGGCCGCCACTGATCTCGACAAAATACGGCGAATCCTCAGGCAAGGTAACGCGAATCAGCTGGAAGGGTGAGGCGCTGTCCAGGCTCTGCTGGTAGATGCCGCCCTCGGCGGTGCAGTTCACGGGGGTGGCGCTCTCGCGGATCAGTTTCAAGATCAGATCCACCGACAGACGCAGGGTGTCGAGGCAGCCATACCAGTGACGCAGATCAGCGATACGCGTCTCGGCATGGCGCTGCAGCCAGTGCCGGTACGGCGGCAGGTCAAAGTCGCACAGGCCACCGGGGATGCCACTGCGCTGCAGCAGCAGTTTGAAGAATTCGTTGTCGCGCAGCTCCTGGGCGATGGGGCTGTCCAGATTGCGCAGGTGTGACTTGAGGCCGCCGAGGGTGACCAGCAGGGAATCCAGGGTGTCATGGTTGACGCCCGGGGTCTGCGCCAGCGGCTCGAGGGTAGCGATGATGCGCTCCAGTTCCTTCACGACCTCGGTCTTGATGTCCACGCGGCCGATGACGTGCAGGATCTCCAACAAGTTACCGAGACAGGTGTGACTGTCCTGTTCGGATTCGCTGCGCAGGCAGTGGCGGGTCTGGCCAAACAGGCATTCCAGGCGCAGGAAAAAGCGCAGGCGTTCGCTGAGGGGGTGTTCGTAGAAGGTGACGGGTATTTGCACGGGCCGGATTCGTTTTCGTTGAAGCGGCATTGTCCACGAGACGGAGGGTGTAGGCAAATGTGCAGTAGGTTGGTGGTGAGCGCAGCGAACCCCAACAGGCCACGGCCCGTTGGGCATCGCTTTGCTCAGCTTAATCTACAATGTTCTGCGGCTCGCTCGTTGTAGCGCCGGTGCAGGGCCTCTACCTGTTCCTGCAGGGCCACGAGGCCATCATCGTTGTGGATCACGTCGTCGGCGGTCTGCAGGCGGGCATCGCGCTCGATCTGGCTGGCGATGATGGTCTCGGCCTGCTGGCGTGTTATGCCGTCTCGGGTGGTGGTGCGCCGGATCTGCAGTTCGCGCGGGGCATCCACTACCAGCACCCGCTGTACCAGATCCTGCCAGCCGCTTTCGATCAGCAGTGGCACACTGACCAGGCAGTAGCCGCAGACAGGCGAGAGATTGGCGATACGGCGCTGGACTTCGGCGCGGATGCGCGGGTGGAGGATGGCCTCCAGTTCGCGGCGTTGTTCGGGGTGGGTGAATACTCGCTCACGCAGGCGGGCGCGGTCCAGCTGGCCTGAGTCGTCGAGGATGTCGCTGCCGAAGTGTTTGACGATGGCGTCCAGCGCGGGCTGGCCCGGCTCGACCAACTGGCGGCCGATGTCGTCGGCGTCGATCACGGGGACGCCGAGGGTTTCAAAGTGGCGGGCGACGGTGCTTTTGCCGCTGCCGATGCCGCCGGTGAGTCCGATGATGAGCATGTGCTGAGAATACCGGGCGGTGGGGTTGGCGTATAGCGGGTGGGCTGTGGGAGCGGGCCATGCCCGCGATTGTTGCGAGGACAAGGTGGTGGGAAGACAAGCAATCTGTGGGAGCGGCTTCAGCCGCGAATAAAACTTACTTTTAATCGCGGCTGAAGCCGCTCCCACAATCGTCTAAAATAGCAACCTCTGTGGTGAAAAAAAGGACTATCGCGGGCATGGCCCGCTCCTACAGATTACGGCGAACCGATACCGGCAAATTGCAGGTAGGTATGGGTGATCTGCTCACCCCACAGAAAGGCGATCCAGCCGGCGATGGCCAGATAAGGGCCGAAGGGGATGGGGATGTTGCGGTCACGGCCGCGCAGGACGATGAGGCCGATACCGATCACGGCGCCGACGGCGGAGGAGAGCAGGATGATCACCGGCAGGGCCTGCCAGCCCATCCACGCGCCGAGTAGGGCCAGCAGTTTGAAGTCACCGAAGCCCATGCCCTCCTTGCCGGTCAGGAGCTTGAACAGCCAGTAGATGCTCCACAGGCTGAGATAGCCGGCCATGGCGCCGATGACGGCGGAACCGATGTCGGTGTAGATGCCGCCCAGGTTGAGGGCGAGACCGAGCCACAGCAGGGGCAGGGTGATGTTGTCCGGCAGCAACTGGTGGTCAACATCGATCATGGTCAGCGCGATCAGCGCCCAGGTGAGCAGCAGGCCGCCGGCCAGGGGCCAGCCGAAGCCGAAATGCCAGGCGACGGTCACGCTGAGCAGGGCAGTAACGATCTCGATAACAGGATAGCGGGGCGAGATGCGGGTGCCGCAGTCCGAACACTTACCGCGCAGCCACAGGTAGCTGATGACCGGGATATTTTCCAGCGCGCCGATGGCATGGCCGCAGTGGGGGCAGCGGGAGCGGGGCCGGGACAGACTGAGAGGTTCGTCGGCCGGCGCCTGTTCCGGTTGTTCGAGGTATTCGGCGCACTGGCCGCGCCAGTCGCGCTGCATGATCAGCGGCAGGCGGTGGATCACCACATTGAGAAAGCTGCCCACCAGCAGGCCGAGCAGGGCGGTGATGGTGAGCAACCAGGCAGTGCTGGTCGCCAACAGGTCGAGTAGCGCCAAGGGGTGTCCTTCGTCCAGCAGGCTTAGACCGCCTCACCCATCTTGAAGATAGGCAGGTACATGGCCACCACCAAGCCGCCGATGAGGACGCCCAAAACGGCCATGATGACGGGTTCCAGCAGGCTGCTGAGGCCGTCCACCATATTGTCCACCTCTTCTTCGTAGAAGTCGGCGACCTTGGACAGCATGGCGTCCACCGAGCCGGTCTCTTCGCCGATGGCAAGCATCTGCACCACCATGTTGGGGAACAGGCCGGTCTCTTTCATGGCGACATTGATCTGCTGGCCGGTGGCGACCTCGTCGCGCATGCCGAGGATGGCCTGGGTATAGACGTAGTTGCCGGAGGCGTTGGCCACGGTCTCCATGGCCTCCACCAGTGGCATGCCGGCGGCGAACATGGTGGAGAGTGTGCGCGCAAAGCGGGCGATGGTGGCCTTGGTGATGATGTCGCCGATGATGGGCAGCTTGAGGATCAGGGCGTCCATGGCGTGATTGAACTTCCTGGAGCGTCTTTTTAATTGCACCAGCCCGTAGATTGCCAGCCCGATACCGCCGAAAATGGCCCACCACCATTCCTGGAAGATCTTCGACATGACAATAACCGCCTTGGTAAGGGCGGGCAGGTCGGCGCCAAAGCTGGAGAACATGTCTTCAAATTGCGGAATGACGAAGATCAGCAGGATGGCGGTAATGATGAAGGCCACGGCCACGATGGCGGCCGGGTAGAACAGGGCCTTCTTGATCTTGCCCTTGATGGCCTCGACCTTTTCCTTGTAGGTGGCGATTTTGTCCAGCAGGGTCTCCAGGATACCGGCCTGTTCGCCGGCGTGTACCAGGCTGCAATAGAGATCATCGAAATAGAGCGGGTGTTTGGCCAGAGACTCGGCGAGGGATGAACCGCTCTCCACATCGGCCTTCACGGCCATGATCAGGTCTTGCATGCTGGGGTTTTCGTGACCCTTGCCGACGATCTCGAAGGACTGCACCATGGGTACGCCGGCGGCCATCATGGTGGCCAGCTGGCGACTGAAAATGGCAATGTCGCTGGAGGTGATTTTTTTACCGCGCGCGCCAAACAGGGGTTTGGGCTTTTTCTTCACCTTCAGCGGGGTGATGCCCTGGCGGCGCAGGTCGGCCTTGACCAGGGCCAGGGTGGAGCCGGTGACTTGACCGTTGCTGCGTTTGCCCTGTTTGTTCATGCCTTCCCAGACGTAGGTGTCGGGGGCCATCGAATTTTTCGCCATGCGTTATTCCTTGGTGACGCGGTTAACTTCTTCCAGGCTGGTAAGGCCATTTTTGACCTTGATCAGCCCCGAGCGGCGCAGGTCGTTGACGCCCTCTTTGGCCGCCTGGTCGGCAATCTCCATGGAGTTGCCGTTTTCCATAATGATACGCTGCATTGCCTCGGAGAGCGGCATGACCTGATAGATGCCGAGCCGGCCTTTGTAGCCGTCGTCGCACTGATCGCAGCCTTCCGGGCGGTGGATGGTCAGGCCGTCCAGTTCGTCTTCGCGGAAGCCCTCTTCCAGCAGGGCCTCGCGCGGGATGTCGGCCGGCTTCTTGCAATTATTACACAGTCGGCGCGCCAGACGTTGGGCAATGATCAGCGAGACGGAGGAGGCGATATTGAAGGGTGCGACGCCCATGTTCAACATCCGGCTCAGGGTCTGTGGGGCGTCGTTGGTGTGCAGGGTGGAGAGCACCAGATGGCCGGTCTGCGCCGCCTTGATGGCAATCTCGGCGGTTTCCAGGTCGCGGATCTCACCCACCATGATGATGTCTGGATCCTGGCGCAGAAAGGCCTTGAGGGCCGAGGCGAAGGTGAGCCCCACCTTGTTGTCGACGTTGACCTGGTTGACGCCCGGCAGATTGATTTCCGCCGGGTCTTCCGCGGTGGAGATGTTGCGGTCTTCGGTGTTCAGAATATTCAGGCCGGTATACAGTGACACGGTCTTACCACTACCCGTTGGGCCGGTGACCAGGATCATGCCCTGGGGTTGTTCCAATGCCTCCATGTAAAGCTGCTTCTGGTCTTCCTCGTAGCCCAGGGCATCGATGCCCAGCTGAGCGCTGGTGGGGTCGAGGATACGCAGCACGATCTTCTCGCCGAACAGGGTGGGGCAGCTGTTGACGCGGAAGTCGATGGCGCGGTTCTTCGACAGCTTCATCTTCATGCGGCCGTCCTGGGGAACGCGGCGCTCCGAGATGTCCAGCCGCGACAGTACCTTCAGACGTGCCGAGATACGGCGGTTCAGGGCCACCGGCGGGGTGGCGATCTCCTTGAGGATGCCGTCGCGGCGGTAACGTACCCGGTAGGTCTTTTCATAGGGCTCAAAATGGATATCTGAAGCGCCGGTGTTGATGGCGTCCAGCAAGATCTTGTTGATGAAGCGCACCACCGGGGCATCGTCGACATCGACGTCGCCGGCATCGCTATCCTCTTCGTCACCGGAGCTGATATCCAGGTTATCGAGATCACCATCGCCGGATAACTCGGCAAGGGAGGTATCGGCGCTGGCCATGGCCTTTTCAATGGTACTTTTGAGTTTGCCTTCCTCGACCAGAATGGCCTCGGTGCTGGCGCCGACGTGGAACTTGATCTCGTCCAGGGCCTGGAGATTGGTCGGGTCGGATACGGCGACGAACAGGCGGTTGCCGCGCTTGAACAGGGGTAGGGCATGGTGTTGGCGTACCAGTTTTTCGTCCACCAGCCTGGTGACTTCGGCATCGATATCGATGCTGTCGATATCCAGCAGCGGGATGCCGAATTCCTCGGCGCCGATGGTGGCGATGACGTTGCCGTCCGCCAGCTTCTGCTCGACCAGATAGCTGACCAGAGGGATTTTCGTTTTTTCAGCGGCGGCCTGGGCCTTTGTGGCGGCAGTTTCGTCCAGGTGTCCGTCCTGCACCAGCTTACGCGCCAGTCCGCTTAATATGACTTGGGAACCTGCTGTTGCCATGGGCGTGTCGCTACCTCTGGATTATTCTTGCGAATTCTATTTAGCGTATGAATAACAGCGGCTTATCTTGTGGGGATAACCGCCACGTGTCAATTCCGGGGATTGCTCATTTCCCTAGGGTGAACTGTCTGTTACTACTAGTTTGCGGAAAGGGTTGTGTGGCTTACAGCGGCATTTCATGTGAATGCCAGCGTGAACTATGTCACTGAACCGGGAAGTTTTGCCAGTTTCTCCGCCCTTCGTCCGTTAGATTAGCGTCACCTGTGGCGGATAATTTAGTTCTTTTTTAAACGGGGACGCTACCCTTTTTTCCAATAAATCTCCCCCTTGACTTTTCTTTCCTCGTAAGTACGCTGTACATATGAAACATCTTGAATTCGAGTGGGATACCAAGAAGGACAAGACCAATACAAAAAAACATGGTGTTTCTTTTGAAGAAGCCCGCACCGCTTTTTATGATGAATATGCAATTCAATTCTTTGATCCAGAGCACTCAGAAAGCGAAGATCGCTTTCTGCTTTTAGGCGCTAGTTTTAAATTGAAAACATTAGTTGTTTGCCATTGTTTCAGGGAAAAAGAATCTGTGATTAGAATTATATCTGCCAGGAAAGCAGATAAAGATGAAGAGCAATATTATTGGAGTGAAAGAAAATGAAAGCCCATTATGATTTTTCAAAAATGAAGGGCAGGAAAAACCCTTATGTTAAATACCTTAAACAACCTATCACAATGCGTCTTGACCGTGATTCTGTAGAATATTTCAAATCCTTGTCAGAAGAATCTGGAATACCCTATCAAACACTCATAAATCTATATTTGCGTGACTGCGTCATAAATCATCGCAAACTGAAAATGAAATGGGCATCATGAAAAGCCTATTATTTAAAAGGGGACGCTACCCAATGCCATTAAGTTAACAAAATCACGACTGTTTTGTAGGTTGGCGGTGACGAAGGAACCCCAACATTGTTGGTTTCGTTGGGGTTCGCAGGCTCACCGCCAACCTACAACAAGCAGGATCTCAGGCTTAACTTAATGGCATTGGGACGCTACCCTTTATCTATTTATTCTTTGGTCTACCTGGCGGGCGATACTGTAAGGTGCGGCCGGCTAACTTTTCCAGTTTGGTAACAAAGCCCTGTGAACCGCAAGGTAGCCCTTTATTGGCGTGTTGCCGTAGAGTGTCCAGTTTGTCGGGCTCATCCCCTTCGGCCAGCCAAGTTCGCCAGTCAGCAATCTGGTTGATCTGTTTCAGCCAGCTGGCCTTCCGGGTCAGCACTTTATCCTCGACCAGTTGGCAATGCGCCGCGGCGCTGGACCAAGGGTATTGCTCTGCCCTTTTCACCATCTTGGCCCTGACAGGATTACGTTCGACATAGCGGATAGCCGCCCAGAGGTATGGTTCATCCAGAGGCGAAGAGAAAAAACGGCCTTGCCACAAGTGCCCATTCCATCCATGTTTGCGGTTAATCATTTGTGCATAACGCATATGTAAAGGTTTTAAAGCGCGCTGCAAGCCGTCCTCAGCCTGGGGGGTTGCAACAAGATGTACATGGTTTGTCATCAAACAGTAGGCCAGGATATCGATATGATGCTTTTGGCAGTAGGTCTTCAGCCAGTCTAGGTAATTGTTGCGGTCCTCATCAGGAAAAAAGACAGCCTCTCGTCGGTTGCGCCGCTGTGTGATGTGGTGCGGTATCCCGGCAAAAACGGTTCTTGCGAGTCTTGGCATGTTTTGATTCTAGCTGACTGCGCTGATAAAGGGTAGCGTCCCCTTTTCCCTTCTCTTTTCCCCCCCTTTTCCCTTCTAGCTGACTGCGCTGATAAAGGGTAGCGTCCCCTTTTCCCCACCCTATCCCCCCTTTTCCCCTTCCTTTTTCCCTTTTTCCCCTGAGGTTAAATGGTTTTCGGGCTGGCGCTATCTAATGTTAAAATGACAAACCCCGGCAGAAATGCCGGGGTTTGTCATTGATCTAGCCTCTCCCTCTAGAGAGGCTATTGCTTGTTGTGCAGCCTAGATTAGACGCGGCAAGAGGAGGGCAGATACTTGGCCAAGACATTCGTGGCATCTGCGCCAACGGCTACGGTAGCACCCGGCGCAGGAGCATAACCACAAACCCAGGCGATGTCACCAGCGGCGCTAGTCGCAGGCCGAATCGTCAAAACCTGACCCTGAAGATTGGCCGCATTGGCTTTGTTTCCGTATGTGATTGTGATAACACCGCCGGCGGACGTGATGCTAGCGACATAAGAGCCTTCTACCAGGTTGTTGATACCGATAGCGGCATTGTTGGCTGGCCAGGCACCACGGTCAGCATAAAATTCTGCAATCGAAGTCTTCAGGCCGCCCGCCAAGGCAGGACCTTCTGAGGCCTGCGACCGGATCGTGTAGTCTTGGTAGGCTGGAATGGCAATAGCCGCCAAAATACCGATGATGGCAACCACGATCATCAGTTCGATGAGAGTGAAACCCTGTTGTGCTTTTTTTACGAGTCTTACGTGCTGCATGGATAAATCCTCCACAGTGTTTTCAAGATCAATAATAAATTGATGTCGTTTGCGCATTTCCCGGTGCTGACCAGCGTGTCTTTACCAGTGATGCCGTTGGGTGACGCCTTCCCTTTTCGGTCGCAGTCAGAGATCCTTTAATCCCTTGGCGGTTGATCAAGACGGGGAAATCCGCACTTGCCTAGCTGTAAGCATGGGGCGTGCCAAAATATCGAGAATCCTGGATTATGCCCGCTCTCAGATTATTGTTTTCGGGTAACTGATTGATTTTGATGAGGTAATCTGGAATACGAAAGGTGCGGGCTTTTCTCTCCTTGTGGTTGGGTTTCAGGTTTCAGGTGTCATGGTACGGGTTGTAGGTTTTGAACAGGGTCACAATGTGACAGTTTTGGTCACCTGGCCGTTCGGTGGCCTTTAGTCGTACCGATGTTTTAGACGGTCATGAAAAAGGTTGCACATGATCTCAAGATTGGGCGGTTGAGTGGGATGACCGGGCCTAGCGCTCTATCAATGTGATGGGCTAGGATTCAGTTGGTCTGGGCGGGGAGTTTTTTATGCGCGCTTGCCTGCAGTTTTGTATGCATCTTTATTGCGCCTCGGGCCAACGGCAAGAATGAGCACCTCGATGCGCCTGTCATCTGCTTTGTAAATAATCCGATAAGACCCTGTTCGGATACGGCGGCAGCCTGCGAGGTTGCCGCGCAACGGTTTTCCGGTTTTATCTGGGGAGCCGTTGATGATCCGCTCATTGATGGCTTTGAGGATGCGGCGGGCTTCAGCTGCACCAATGTTATCGAGATCGTCTGTTACATCGGGATGGTAGATAACCTCCCATACCATCTGTTGTCACTCCTCGTCGGCAGAGTATCGGGCATGCATGTCAGCGTGACGGATTGCTTTGCTGGCATCAAAGCTGGCCAGCCGATCGACGGCTACGGATTGAAGCCGCAAATCCTCCAGCTCGTTCTGCATGGCCTCGAAGGTGTCGACGGGCAGAATAACCGCAGACGGTTTGTTGTTTTTCATAACAACAAACCGGTCTTGCCTTCCACTAGTCAGCGCATCAAAAAAGCGCTTGGCCGTGCGGGTAAAGTCGGTGATGGAAACCGATTGATCCTTTCTTTCTAGCAGAGCAGCCATAACAGCCTCCGTAATCATTACATACAACAACACACATATCATATAATACTGAGGAGTTTATACAAGCAATTATATGATAATTATACGTATCTATCTTGAGGCCAATTGCAACAAGGACAGCTTGGGCCTTACTGGTGACCCTCAAAAGGAGAGGGTTTCGAGTACCTGATTGAACTGCCCGGACGCACCGTACGTAGCCAGGTAGGGTGGGCACGTTGTTTGTGCCCACGCGTTAATGCTATCGCTCAACTTCGCTACGCGAAGCGGAGTATTGTACTGCCAGCCCAAGCGCTTGGGTGTTTGGGTAAAAAACCTACGCCGCAAGCGGCGGGGAATAAAACCCGAAGCGATTGAATCGGTTGCCCATTGTTGGTTTCGTTGGGGTTTGCAGGCTCACCATCAACCTACAACAAGTAGGACGTCAGGCTTAACTTAATGGCATTGGGACGTCACCCTTTTATATCTCGGGAAAGGACGAGGAAGTACCTCCCGGATTCCACTGCGCTTCATCCGGGCTACCTGCTGCTGAAGCCGATGAAATTCTGGAGGGTGCTCGATCAATGTGGTTTGCAAGCTCACCGCATCCTACGTGCGTACCCCAGCCTACCGGGCTGGCCCGGCAATTTTGCAGTCCGCGTAAAAATGGGCTACAATGTAGCCCACAAGCCATAGGAAATTGTGTTATGTCTGCAAATGCCGTTGTTCGTGCTCGTATTGATGAGCACATTAAAGAAGAGGCCACCGTTGTGCTGGCAAGCATGGGGCTGACTGTCTCAGATGCTTTCCGACTCATGTTAACCCGTGTCGCCAGAGAAAAAGCGCTGCCTTTCGAGCCACTGATCCCTAATGCTGAAACCATCGAGGCAATGAAAGAAGCACGTCGTGGAAAATTGGAATCTTTCGATGATGTGGATGCACTTATGATGGACTTAAATGCTAAAGATTGAACCTAGAGTCCTCAGTTGGACGGGGTGAAGTGTGCGTTTGCGGTGATGCAGGGCAAGGCGCAACGACGCGGAATAGTTGTTCTATTCCAAGGAGTTGCAACGCAGCCATGCGTCACCGCAAACGTGCAATTCACCCCGTAGCGTGGCTCACCCAGCAGGTGAAGTAGTAAATCGATGTCAATAGCTTCCATATCAATAAGTTAGCATCAGAATAGAGCGGTCAACTGAGGATTCTAGGTTGAACGAACCGGGCAGTTTAAGCGTGACTACAAACGTGAGCTGAAAGGTCGTCACCGGGCAGTACTGGAAACCACGTTTGTTGGCGTGCTGAAAGCATTAGTTAATAACCAAACGCTTGCCGAAAAATATTGGGATCATGCGTTGACTGGCGACTGGAAAGATCATCGAGATTGTCATATTAAACCCGATCTGGTTCTGATTTACCGCAAGCCAGATGACGAGGTGCTACAGCTTGTGCGCCTTGGTTCACATAGCGAATTGGGCTTGTAAAAGCTAATATCGGTAGTGCCTTCCTACGCGACTCGCTCAATCCGCTGGTATTCCTCTTTATGCCGTTTTATCGTCTGCTGTAAATCGTAAAGACCCTGCCAGTTGATCCAGAATTCTGCACTGGTTCCCAGGTAGCTGGCGAGACGAAGTGCGGTATCCGGTGTAAGGGCTCGCTTGCCATTGAGCAACTCATTG
>JAJRWE010000163.1 GCA_024276955.1 Gammaproteobacteria bacterium | reverse complement strand
TGCGCCGCCTTCACCCAGCTCTACCGTGAAGAGGGGCATTACCTGGAGCGCACCGCGCCCTGGGTGGAACGTGTCGGTCTCGGCCACATTCAGCAGAACGTGATAGAGAGTGATGAGAACCGCAAGGCCCTGGCAGAGCGCTTTGCCGAATCGCAAAAATATGCCCAGATCGACCCGTGGGCCGAGCATGCCCGGAAGGCCGATCTCCGCAAGGAATTCGAGCCGCTGAAGCAGATTGGTTGATCGGGTGGGCTCAAAAACAATCTTTTGCCACAGAGACACGGAGCACACAGAGAAAACACGAATTTGAGAATGCCGTCATTCCGGCGCAGGCCGGAACCGAGCGACATGGTTGTTTCGCGATACTGGATTCCGAGTCTTCGCCACGCTTCGCCCGGAATGACGAAGAAATCATTTTTTCTCTCTGTGCCCACTGTTGTCTCTGTGGCAAATCAGAAATTTATAAAGGTAAAGCAAATGAGTGACTGGATTGAAGTTGGCAGCGTTGAAGACATCCCCAAGCTGGGCGCTCGCGTGGTAAAGACCGCCGAGGGTGATATCGGCATTTTTCGCACCAATGACGACAAGATCTTTGCCCTGCGTGATTCCTGCCCCCACCAGGGCGGGCCGCTGAGTCAGGGCATCGTGCACGGCGACAAGGTCACCTGCCCGCTGCATAGTTGGAATATCGAACTGGCCACCGGTGAGGCCGTGGCGCCCGATGAAGGCTGTGCCGCCACTTACCCGGTGAAGGTGGAAGACGGCACGGTGTTTCTGAGTCTGTCGTCAAATTGACGGGTTCTTTTGTAGGAGCGGGCCATGCCCGCGATTCGTGCTCAAAAAAATCGCGGGCATGGCCCACTCCTACGATATGAATTACAAATGTCATCAGGCGGAAACTATTCAAGGTTAGAGGTTATTCATGCTCTTCGGACGCGGAAAAAAGAATCCCATTAAGATCGCCAGCAAAGGCGTGGAGAAGTGGGTGTACACCACGTGTGGTTATTGTTCTACCGGCTGCTCCATCGAAGTCGGTGTCAACGATGAAGGCAAGCCGGTATCCACACGCGGAGTCGGTTCGGCCGACGTCAACCGCGGCAAGCTGTGCGTCAAGGGCATCTTCGAACACGAGATTTTCGATGCCAAGGGCCGTGGCGAAGAACCCTTGGTGCGCGACCGCATCACCGAAGACTACCGCGAGACCAGCTGGGACGAGGCCCTGGGTAAGGCCGGCAGTGAGATCCAGCGCATTCAGGAAAAATACGGCCGTGACGCCTTCGCCATTGTTTCTACCGGCCAACTACTCACCGAAGAGTTCTACACCCTGGGCAAGCTGTCGCGCGCGGTGATCGGTACCAACAACTATGATGGTAATACGACCCTGTGTATGGCCTCGGCGGTGTCCGGCTACAAGCGCTCCTTCGGCTCCGACGGCCCGCCCGGCTGTTACGAAGATTTTGAGCAAACCGACTGTCTGATCGCCTTCGGTTCCAACCTGCCGGAGCAGCATCCCATCATCTACTGGCGCATGCGCGAGGCGCGCGAAAAACGTGACTTTCCACTTATTGTTGTCGATCCGCGCGTCACCATGTTGGCGCAGAATGCCGACATGCACCTGGCCATTACGCCCGGCACCGATGTGGTACTGCTCAATGCACTGATGCATGTGATGCTCGACGAAGGCCTGGAGGATCGTGACTACATCAACGAGCACACCAATGGCATCGAGGCGGTGGAAAAGGTGGTGGCCGACTACGACCCGGTTAGTGCGTCGAAGATCTGTGGCATCGATGAAGACACCATCCGCAACGTCGCCCGTCTGTACGCCAAGGCTGGCGCCGCCATGTCCATCTGGACCATGGGCATCAACCAGTCCACCCATGGCTCCGATGGCGTGGTGGGCATCAATAACTTGAATTTGATCACCGGCAACATCGGCAAGCCCGGCGGCACCTCGCTGTCCATCACCGGCCAGTGCAACGCCATGGGTACCCGCGAATGGTCGTCCTGCTCCGGCCTGCCGGGTTACCGCGCGTTGGAGAACCCCGCCGAACGCGAGGAAATCGCCAAGTTCTGGGGCATTGATGCCGAGTTTCTGCCCAAGCAGCGCGGTCTCACCGAGACCGATATCTTTCCTGCCATTGAGACCGGTCAGATCAAGGGTCTGTGGCTGATCGCCACTAACCCCATGACCTCCATGGCCAACACCGCACGCATTCGCAAGACACTGGAAAAACTGGAGTACCTGATTGTGCAAGACTCCTACCGCGATGTGGAGACCACCCAATACGGACACGTCTTTTTTCCTGCCGCCACCTGGGCGGAAAAGGAGGGCGTGTTTACCAACACCGAACGCCGCGTCAACATCGTGCGCCAGGTCACCGAGCCGCACGCCAACTCGCGTTCCGACCTGTGGATCTTCAACCAGATGGCGAAGTGCTTCCCGCAGGGCGCCAAGGTCAACTTCCCGGAAAAGCCTTCGGACGTGTTCGACGAAATGGCCTACCTGTCGCGCGGACGGTTGGTGGACATCTCCGGCATGAATCACGAGCTGATCGAAGAGAAGCGCGGCATCCAGTGGCCCTACCGCGCCGACGATGTGGAGGTGCAAACGCAGGGCGACCAGCGCCTGTACGAGAAGGGCGGCTTCCAGTATGCCGACGGCAGGGCCAAGCTGATTCCGCTGCCCTACATCGAAAACAACGAGGTGCCGGACGACGAATATCCATTCTGGCTTAACAGCGGACGCGTGGTGGAACACTTCCATACCCGCACCAAGACCGGCAAGGTGGGCAACTGCAACAAGTTCAGTCCCACGCCATACATGGAGATCAACCCGGACGCCGCCGAGGAAATGGGCATCGAGCACATGACCTACGTGCGCGTGGTATCACGCCGCGGCGATGCCGTGGTGCTGGCGCAGCTGACCCAGCGCGTGCCGCGTAACATGGTGTTCATTCCCTTCCATTATCACGATTGCGTGAATCGCCTCACCAAGGGCCTGCTCGACCCCCACTCGCGCCAGCCTGCCTTCAAGCAGAGCGCGGTGCGCATCGAGCATGTGAACCAGGAAGAGGCAGCACAGATGAACGTTGAGTTGCGCGAATTCTGATTTTTTTGGGCCATGAATTTTGGCCACAGAGTCACAGAGGACACGGAGTTTTTGAATTTTCTTCCTCTGTGTTCTCTGTGACTCTGTGGCAAACGGACACAATGACAGGACCGGAATATGTTCCCCGTACGTGACGACGAACCCAAATACGCCTTTCTGCAGGACAAGACGTCCAGGGAAAAGAACGCCCACGGCAAGTTCATCGAGCTGGTGGAGAAGAGCAATCCGCTGCGCGGCCAGAGCCTGAACATCAATGGCGACGCCAGCGTCAGCGACAACCCAAATCGCTACAAACAGCACGGCTTTCACTTCACCGCCGATAACTGCATCGCCTGCCACGCCTGCGAGGCGGCCTGTTCCGAGAAGAACGACAACCCGCCGCACCTGGCCTTCCGCAGCGTCGGTTACGTCGAGGGCGGCACCTATCCGGCCTACACGCGCATGAATATTTCCATGGCGTGCAACCACTGTGACGACCCGGTGTGCCTCAAGGGCTGCCCAACGCGCGCCTACACCAAGTTCGCCGAATACGGCGCGGTGTTGCAGGATCCGGACATCTGCTTCGGCTGCGGCTACTGCACCTGGGTGTGCCCGTACAATGCGCCGCAGCTCGACCCCATCAAGGGCGAGGTGTCCAAGTGCAACATGTGCGTGGACCGCCTCGAAGTGGGCCTGAAGCCGGCCTGTGTCTCCGCCTGCCTGGGCGGTGCGTTGGAGTTTGGTGTGATCGAAAATATTCCCGCCAACCGCGAGCAGGCGAAGCTGGATATTCCCGGTTTTCCCACCCCCGACATTACCCACCCCAATATACGTTTCCAGCAGCGCAAGACCCTGCCGCGTGAGATGGCACGCACCGATTCCATGCCGCTCAAATACCACCGCAACGACAAGAAGGGGGGGCGCTATGAATCCGTGGTGGATGAGAAGAAAATTAACCGGCGGCGAGAATGGAATCTGCCTAAGCTGCTCGGCTCGCATGAGAATGCGCACATCGCCTTCACCCTCTCGGCGCAGACGGTGATCGGCGCCTTCATGATGCTGATGTTCGCACCGCTGGCCGGCTTTGGCGGCGTGGCCGCGGTGAAGGCGCAGGGCTTCGCGCCGCTGATGGCGACCCTATTCGTGCTGCTCGCCATCGGCATGTTCAAGCTCAACATGCACCTGGGCAAGCCGCATCGCTTCTATCGCGGCTTTAACAACTGGCGTCTATCTCCCGTTAGCCGCGAGATTGCTGGCGTGTCGCTGTTCTTTGGCGGCATGACCGGCTACGGCGTGCTCAACGTCGCCCATGACTACCTCGGCTGGGGCTTCCTGCCCGCGCTGGCCAGCCTCGCCGCCAGCGCCGCGGTGGTGGGTGGCCTGTTCGGTTTTTACTACATGTACAAGCTGTATCGCATCAAGGCACGCCCCTACTGGAACCACTGGCAGACCGCCAGCAGCTTCGTCGGCACCGCGCTGTACCTGGGTGCCAGCCTCATCGCCGTGATCGGAATCCTGGTATTGGGCGTCGATGCCGCACAGGAACTGTTGCGGCAGATGGGCCTGCTGATAGCCCTTGGCCTGCTGCTCGAAGGTGTTGGCCTCATCGCCCACGCCAGCGACCTCAAGGCCGACGGTGGCGAGGGTGCCGCCTCCCATGCGGAGCAGGTCAGTCGCTACGGCAAGCCCTATTTGCTGCGCAATCTGCTGCTGGGTGCGAATCTCGTTGCCGCGCTGTTTATTACCGCTTTAGGTTTGCCGGGTGCCGTCATCTGGCTGGGGCTGATTCTGTTGTTATCGCTGTTGGTGATGAGCATCATCGGCCGCGCCCTGTTCTTTGTGCTGGTGATTCCCACCACCATGCCGGGTGCCTTTTTCTGGCGTAACCGCGGCTTCGAGGAACACGCCCGCGAGACCGGCCTGGCCAATCTGCCGCAGGTAGGTGTGGTGCCGGAGGGGCATTAAGAGCTTGTTCGATTTCTGGCAAGTCAACGCAAAGGCGCAAACCCATTTCCTCTTCTCCCGAAAATACACAAGCCGCTATGAAAGAACGCCTCAATCGCCTGCAACAACACCTGCAACACGGCCTTATCGAACGCGATATGCCGATCCGTCTGGCCCTGCTGGCGATGCTTTCCGGTGAACATCTCCTGCTCATCGGTCCGCCGGGCACGGCCAAGAGCGAGTTGGCGCGGCGTCTGCGTCAGGTGTTTCGCGGCGGACAGTATTTCGAACGTCTGCTGACCAAGTTCTCGGTGCCCGAAGAGCTGTTCGGCCCTCTGTCCATCAAGGCGCTGGAAGAGGATCGCTACGAGCGCCTCACCGGGTCTTATCTGCCCAGCGCCTCCATCGCCTTCATCGACGAGATATTCAAGGCCAACAGCGCCATCCTCAATGCCCTGCTGACCCTGCTTAACGAACGAGAATTCGACAACGGTGCACAGCGGGTGAAGACACCGCTGGCAGCGGTGATTGGCGCCAGCAACGAACTGCCGGAAGGAAACGAACTGGACGCCCTCTACGACCGTTTCCTGCTGCGCTACGAGATCGGCCCGGTGAGCGACGAAGGCTTTCACCAGTTGCTGCAGCTGGATGATGCGCCGGCGCCGGCGCTGGACGAGGCGGATCTGCTCAGTGCCGACGATCTGGTCGCGATACAAGCAGTGGCGATACAACTGCCGCTGGCGGAGGATGTCTATTACCTGTTGGGCAGTCTGCGCGATTTCCTGCGCGAGCGGCACATCACGGTCTCTGACCGGCGCTGGCGCAAGGCAGTGAAGCTGTTGCAGGTGGCGGCCTGGAGCAATGGCCAGTCGCAGGTGCAGGTGTGGGACTGCTGGTTGTTGCAGTATTGTCTGTGGCATCTTCCCAGGCAGCGTGAACCCATCCTGCAGTGGTATCAGTCACACCTCGGCGCCGATGCAGTGGTCAACCCGGAGCGCCTCAAACGCCTCATCGGCGTGTGGCGCGAGACTCTGGAAAGAGAGCGAAATGACAAGCGCCACCTCGGCAATGAAAAGGGCGAGCGGCTGTATGTCGATCACCAGGGACAACTGACCACCCTCAGCGGACGCGAGTACAGCGCTGCCGACGATGGCGAGCCCCTGTACTTGGCGCCGCCGGATCAGGCCGACCGCAGCAACGCCGATCAGGGCCATCGCCGCGAGGAATTGCAGGAGCGGTTTTTTGACGACCACTATCAGCAGAGTCACGTGGACGGCAAGTGGGTGGGTATCAGCGAATATACCGCCAATCCCGACAACCGTCTCATGCGTCACGAAAGCTTCTCCCCACACACCGAGCCGGTGCGCTACAGCGAATCGCATATCCGTGAACGAGTGGAGGCCACCCAGGATCTGCTCGATGCTATCGATCGCCACAAGCAGGTGCTGGCGAAAAAGCTGGCGTCCATCGGCAGTGACGTGGCTGACCATTTATGGATAGATCCGGGCTTTGCCGCGCCAGCGCGCGACAATCTCGAACAGAGCCTGGCCGTGATCGAAGACCTCGAGGTGCAGATCCGCGACCTGCAGGAGGGCTTCCGCCAGTTGCCGCGGCAGTAGCAGTAGCTTGGGGTGCGCGGAGCGAACCCCAACAATGGCCGGTGTTCACCACAGAGGACACAGAGATAAAGAATTGAAATTTCTTGAATCCAGGTCAGTAGGCGCGTCTGATAATTCCTGTTTTCGAAAAACCAGGGGAACCGGCGTTCAACATTTTTAAACTCTGTGAACCTCTGTGTCCTCTGTGGTGAAAAAAAATACTTGCGGCTACATCATTTGCCGACAAACTCTATAGGCCGGATGCTACTGAACGGACCCCATGAACCTCGACACCCAGTTTGAATTTCTTGACGACCTCCCGGAGGATATCTTCCAGCCGGTGGTGACATTGCACCACGGCAGCCTGCGCGAGCGCGTCGAGGGCATCCTGGCCTGGCGGCATGCGTTGCTGAAGGGCGAGCTGCCCGACATCGAAAGCATCGGCTGGCCCGAGGCGCCCATCGCCGAGACTATACGCCTGCGGCTCGATGGCCTGGATCTGGTGCCCTTCTGCCGCAATGAAGAGGCGTTGGTGAATCAGATTCTCAAGGATATCTGTGCCGCCATTACGTCCCTTTTGCACCGCGAAGAGGAGGGCGTGCACGCGTTGTTTGCGGACAGCCTGCCCACCGCGCACAAGCGGGAGCGTGAAGGTTCCCAGTTGCCGGATGATGATGTTGAGGCCGAGTCGCGATTTCAGTCCCAGCCACAGTCCCAGCCACAGCCGTCGGGCGAGGCGCCATCGGTCCCTGACACCGGACAGCCTGTATCACCCGCGCCGGTTAGGGGCGATGCATTGTCGCAGTCCGCAGTCGGCATGAGCGGCGATGAGGTCTTGGCGGAAACCCCGTCGCTCGATACCCTGGCCACCGCGCCATCCGCTGCCGCCCTGCAGCAGCTCGGCGACGGCCTGGCCGTGCACTGGGAAAAGGTCTTGCAACACTGGCGCGAGGCCGAGGCGGTGTTCCGTGGCATGGGCGGTCATCTGGGGCGTGGTTGGGATCTCTCCAGCGGTGAGTTGCGCGGTACGGGTTGGCGCGAATTCGTGGCCTATCGGAAGTTGATCCGCGAACATCCGCAATTGGTCGAGATTGTCGACAGCCTGGGCCGCGAGACGGCGGGGGCGGGGCAGGGGCCGCGGGTCGAGACCACGTCGAGCCGGGAGGTGTCGGGCGCGGCTAGTGAGGCGAGCGAGGTCTTTGTCCACAGCGAATCGCCGTTGTCCACCGCAGGCGTCTCGCGCAGCGATGATATTGCCCGCATGTTGCCGCAGGAGGCAGCCTTCCTTGGTCACCCGAAGCTAAAGATGCTGTGGCACGTGCGCCGTGCCGAGCAGGCGCTGCTCAGTTATCAGGTGAAGGGGGTACTGTCCGAGCATCGCCCGGAGCCGCTACGCGAACACAGCGACGAGCCGGAGGTGCGGCGTGAAGGCCCGTCGGTCAAGGGGCCGATCATCCTCTGTGTCGATACCTCGGCCTCCATGCACGGCGAGCCGGAGCGCATCGCCAAGGCGGTGTGCCTGGAGGTGCTGCGTCTGGCCAACCAGTCCGGCCGGCGTTGCTATCTGTATGCCTTCAGCGGCCCGGGGCAGGTGCTGGAGCTGGAGCTGCATTTCGACCCGGCCGGCCTGCGTGAAATCCTGCGCTTCCTGTCGCAGAGCTTTCACGGCGGCACCGACATCCGCGAGCCGGTGTTGCGCGCCTTGTGCAAGATTCGTGGCGCAGCGTGGCGCAAGGCCGATATGCTGCTGATCACCGATGGTCGCTTCCCCGTGCCGGCGTCGGTGGTGGACGCCGTGCGGCGGGCGCGGGAAAAACAGAACCTGCGCCTGGTCGGCTTGACGGTGGGGTTCTGGGCCAGTGATGGTCTGGGCAAGATCTGCCGGCCGGTACACCGCTTTCAGCCTCCATCAGCCTTGGCCGGGGTCGGCGCCACGCGTTGATGGTCTCGGTGGGGGCATTCTGGCAGAAGTCCCCGGTCTGCCTAAGCATTTGCCGGCGCTAAAGTTTTCTCCTCCCCAAGCCGCTGATCTAGGCAATTCAGACCAAGGTGTCCCCAAGGCTTTTTCTGGGTGCCGGCAATAGCCACAATAATCAACAGGATAGGTGTGAGAAGGCCGGCATGTCTGGGACACGCCGCCCCTGACGGCATCGACAGGAACGATTTTATGGGTAATTCCTCCTCCTCAAATTCTTTCATCAAGCGACTCTCCATTCGTGCCAAGATCAACCTGGCGGTCGGCTCCATTTTTTCCATGCTGCTGGTTCTGGTGACTGCCTATGCGGTTATTCATGAGCATGAGCGGCTGATGGATATGGCGAAATATGAAGTGAGGGAGACGACGACCTTCTACTTTGACAGCCTGAACACCATGATGCTGACGGGCACCATGGATCAGCGCGATATCCTGCGTAACAAAATGCTGGCGCGTGAGGTCATTGTGGAGGCCCGGGTCATTCGTGGCCAACCCGTGATCGACCAGTACGGACCCGGCAACGAGGAAGAGGTAGCACTGGATGAACAAGACAGAAAGGCGCTGCTGGGTGAGCAGTCCATCGAGATTCGGGAGGAGGCGGGGCAGCGTGTGTTGACGGCCGTTGTACCGTTCCTGGCCACGGAAAATACCCGCGGTGTGAATTGCCTGAAATGTCATGAGGTACCCCGAGGGGCAGTGAATGGCGCGGTGCGTGTTAGTTATTCCCTGGCCGAAATCGACCGGGCGGTTCAGCGTCAGTTCTGGCTGATTCTCGGTGTCAATCTGTCCTTCTTAGTATTTGGGCTCGTGCTCATCAATCTGTTGCTTAAAAGCTGGGTGATTACTCCCTTGCTGAGCATTAGTGACGTGGTCAGGCGTCGGGCGGAAGGGGATAGCTCAGTGCGGACAGAGCTGGATACAAACGATGAAATCGGTGGCCTCGCACAGGCCTTCAATCACATGGCGGATAACGTCAATGCGGTGACCGAGCGCGAGCACGAAGTGGCGGAGACCCTGCGGCGGCAGATCGATCATCTCCTGGAGGCCGTTAACCGGGTGGCGGAGGGTGACTATTCAGCAACAATAGAGCTGGACGCCAGTGGCGAAGATGCCGTTGCCGAGTTGGGTGGAAGTCTGCAGATCATGATTAACTACATCGCCACTTCCAGTGAACAGAAACGTGAGGAAGTCGAGACCCTGGAACGCAAGGTGGCTGCCATCCTGCAAGTCGTGACCCTGGCGGCACAGGGGGATCTCACCGGTGAAGTGGACATCGACGGCGATGACGCCATCGGCAAGCTGGCGCAAGGCGTGCAGGGCATGGTGAATAATCTCAATGCACTGGTGTCGCAAGTACAGCGTTCTGGTATTCAGGTTACCTCATCGGCGACGGAGATCGCCGCAACAGCAAAACAGCAGGAGGCCACTATTTCCGAGCAGGCGGCGACGACCAATCAGATCGCCGCCACGGCGACGGAGATTTCCGCCACCACCAAGGAACTGGAAAACACCATCGACGAAGTGGCCGAGGTGGCCGAGCGCACCGCGCGCTCCGCGGCCAATGGTCAACAGGAACTGGGCAACATGGAATCCACCATGCAGCAGATCGTCGATGCCGCAGGTTCCATTGCCTCCAAGTTCGAGGTGCTGAACGAGAAGGCGCGCAACATCAACAGCGTGGTAACGACCATCACCAAGGTGGCGGATCAGACCAATCTGCTGTCGCTGAATGCCGCCATCGAGGCCGAGAAGGCGGGTGAATACGGACTGGGCTTCTCGGTCGTGGCGAACGAGGTGCGCCGCCTGGCGGATCAGACCGCCGTAGCGACGCTGGACATTGAACAGATGGTGAAGGAGATGCAGTCTGCGGTGTCGGCCGGGGTGCTCAGCATGGAGAAGTTCTCTGTGCAGGTGCGTAGCAGCGCCGAGGATGTCAACGAGGTTTCCGCCCAGCTCGCGCAGATCATCGATGAGGTGCAGACACTGACGCCACGCTTTGAGAGCGTACAGGAAGGCATGCATTTCCAGAGTCAGGGGGCACAACAGATCAAGACGGCCATGATGCAGCTCAGTGAGTCGGCGCAGCAGACTGTGGATTCGATCCGCCACTCCAACGCCGCCATCGATCAGCTGAATGATGCTGCGCAATCGATGCAGAGCAGCGTTTCCAAGCTGCGAGTGAGCAAGTCTCACCGGTAGCTTGTAACATGCTATTTTTACAGTTTATTATTGATAAAACCCGTTATGTATTGGCAACCGGGAGCATCATGGAAGTTGTGCCATTAGTTCCCTTGCAGAAACAACCCAATGCACCGGCGCATATTGCTGGGCTGATGAATTATCGGGGTAGCTCTCTTCCGGTTGTCGATCTCGGTCAGCTGTTTGCAGGGCGTGATGCAGTCTTGCGGCTCAGCTCACGCATTGTTGTCGTCAACGTTGTATTGCCGGATCAGGAGACGCGGAATATTGGCCTGTTACTGGAAAAGTCGACTGAAATCCTGAAAATGGATGAAGGGGGATTTATCGAGCCGGGTATTGAAAATTCGCAGGCGCCTTATCTCGGCAAGGTCATCATGGACGGGCAGGGGATGCTGCAACTGATTTCTCCCGAAAACATTCTTTCTACAATGGATATTGAATTATTGTTTCCTGCACCGTCAGGCCGGCGATAACAGACTGGCAACAAACAGCATGCCACTGAAAAAAATAAAAACCATGCTCAAGGAGGTCATTGGCCTCTATTCCAACTCTATTGGAGATGCCAGTATCGAACGAGCCGTTCATCATCGAATGCAGGCCTTGGATATTCGCGCTTTTGGTGTTAAGGGAGAAATGGAATATCTGCTGAGAATACAACGTGACAGGGAAGAATTTGATGAGCTTGTTGAAGAGGTGGTTGTTCCCGAGACCTGGTTTTTCCGCAATGTTTTTCCCTTCGAGGCACTGGCCAGTTATCTTCCCGGATTGAAACAAAAACGGCTGGATGATGCTGATGCGAAACTGAAAATACTCAGCCTGCCATGCTCGACAGGTGAAGAGCCTTATTCCATTGCCATGGTGCTGATGGAAAAGGGTCCATCGATCGGGAGGTTTTCGATTGATGCCCTCGATGTTAGTCAACGTGCGATATGCAAGGCCAAGCGTGCAATCTATGGTCAGCACTCATTTCGTGAGGAATACTACGGGCTGCGTGACAAATACTTTCAGCGTACGCGGGCAGGATATGTTCTGGCGCCGGAAGTTAAAGAGAAGGTCAAATTCTCACGCGCAAACATTATCACCGATAAGTTTGATTCCAGTCAGCAGTCGTATGATGTCATTTTCTGCAGAAATCTATTGATATATTTTGACCGGCAGACCCAGGCATGTGTCATGAAAAAGCTGCACCGTATGTTGAAGCCCAGGGGGATTCTCTGTGTCGGGCATGCTGAAGCGGCACAGGTGATAAAGAATTACTTTGTCTCCCTAGACATTCCAATGGCCTTCGCCTTCAGTAAGATCGACGAAGATATTGAAGCATCTTTCACTACCCGTTCAGTCAGCAGACTTTCAGTCACCAAAAAATACTCCCCGAAAAATAATAAATCACTAAAGAACCTGGAAAGTACCTTTCAAAGTCTTGTGGGTTTGATTGAAAAAGACCAGGAGATTGGTAACCGTCTATCGCAGAATAAGATACTTACACAAGTACTTGCGGAAAGTCACCGTAAAGTGAAGAAAAAATTGCCAAATATGAGGGAGGAAAGTCAGGAAAATACGCAGGAGAAGACACATGCGGGAGGGACTTCCATTCTGAAAGAAATTTCCGACTATTTGGATCTGGGAAGACTGAACGATGCGATGGCACTGTGTGAGTCCTGTTTGAAGGGAAATCCGGAATCCACCGATGCCTATTATTATCTGGGACTTATCAGCTACCAGAAGGGCAGTCTGGGTGCTGCTGAATCCCTGTTAAAGAAGGCGCTTTATCTGGATCCAGACCATCACTTGGCGATTGGTCTGCTGGCCCTTCTGGCAGAAAATCGGGGTGATACCGGACAGGCCGAGGATTACCGGCGCAGACAAAAACGGGCGATCAAGCGTAACTCAAATGGCGATGGATGAAAGAGGAAACAGAAAAACTGGATGACTGCTGGAACAGAGTCGGTGTATGGGCTTATTCTGTTTCACGCTGTGAACGGCTGAAAGATGTCGTTCACTGCCGTAACTGTGAGGTTTTTATTGCCGCCGGAAAGCAGATTCTTGAGCGGGAATTGCCGCCAGGCTACCAGCAGGAGAATCTCGCCATTCTGGCGGGCACGAATACGGCCAGTCCTCAGGACTGTGTCAGTATTATTATTTTTCGACTGGGGGCTGAATATTTTTCCCTGCCGGCCAATGTGTTCGAGACCGTGACGGAATCGAGGCCAGTGCACCGCCTGCCCCACGTAAACAACCCATATGTGAAGGGAGTGGTGAATATTTCCGGTGAAGTGTGTCTGTGTCATTCACTGATGACGGTGCTGGCGGTGGATGACTGTTTCGATGAGTCCGAAGAAAAAGAACGGCATGCCTATAAACGGATGATCATCGTTAACCTTGACGAGGGGAGATATGTTTTTCCGGTCGATGAAGTGAAGGGAATGGCACGCTATCGACCTGCGCAGCTGACATCGGCACCGGCGACGATTGATGATGAAATCCACAAACTGATTCGGGGTACCTTTCAATATGAGGATGACCGGGTTGCAGTTCTGGATGTGGACGGATTGCATCGTATGTTGCACGTCGAGAGTCCGTGAAGTGGCTTTACCTTAGGAATGACTATTTAAGCGATGAGTGACGGCAGCTACAGTGATATGTCCATGTTTGACCTGTTCCGTATGGAAGCGGAAGGTCAGCTGGCGTCTCTTGGGCGGGGTTTGCTGGTGTTGGAGAAAGACCCAGCGAATGACAGAGAACTGGAGGCACTCATGCGTGCCTCCCATTCACTGAAAGGTGCAGCACGCATGGTGGGCGTCGAAGCCGTGGTGCAGGTCGCGCATGTTATGGAAGATGTTTTTGTAGCTGCACAGCATCAGAAAATTATTCTCACCAGTCCTGCTATCGATGTGTTGTTACGTGCAACGGACCTGATTGAGGCAATTGCTGGTCTGGATGAGGAGAGTATCGAAGGCTGGTTTTTACAGAACAAAGCGCAAGTTGATGCCGCTGTCGATGAATTGGGGCAGATTACTTGCGGGGATCTTGTTGCGGATGTGCCTGTGTCATCTATCCCCCCTGTGCTGGAGGTGGCTGAACACGCCGATGAAGATTTGCTTGCGACGCCTGTACATACTGCCGTAGAAGAAGTTACCCCGGTTGCAGTGACTCCCAATCCGGGGATATCCATTGGAAGCAGGGGAGATGATCGTATGCTGCGCATCAGTGCGGAGCGAATGTCCCGCATCCTTGGGGTGTCCGGTGAAATGCTCGTAGAGTCACGCAGGCTCTCGACCTTTTCGGATTCTTTGATGTTTCTCAAGCGGCGGCAAAATGAATTGATGGAGGATCTGGAAAGCCTGCTCTACAGCCAGGGGCACTGCGTCCCTGTGGCAATAGATGTGGAACTGCGTGCGCTACAGAAGAAACTTGATGTCTGCCGTCAATTGCTGGGAAACCAGCTGGCATCACTGGATGAGTACGACCGTAGAAACAGCAATCTGTCCAACACGCTTTATCACCAAGTCAGTGGCAGTCGGATGCAACCGTTTGTCGAGGGCACCGCCGGTCTTGAACGTATGATCCGGGATCTGTCGCGCCACCTGGGTAAAGAGGTTGAGCTGGAAATTCGTGGTAGGGAAACACTCGTTGACCGGGATGTACTGGAAAAAGTAAAGACGCCACTGAATCATTTATTACGTAATGCGGTGGATCACGGTGTGGAGCTGCCGCAGGAGAGACTGGCCGCGGGTAAGCCGGCGAAGGCGAAAATTGTCGTTGCCGCGAGTCATGGTGGCGGATTGTTGCGTGTTAGCATTCGTGATGATGGCGCCGGTATCGATCTCGGTAGATTGAGAGAAAAGATTGCCGAAAAAGGCCTGTCGACAGCTACGGTGATTGCGTCGCTGAGTGATGATGAGTTGATCGAATTTCTTTTTTTACCGGACTTTTCTACCCGTGATGAAGTGACGGAGACCTCGGGGCGTGGTGTTGGTCTGGATGTCGTGCATGACATGATGAAGGCGCTGGGTGGCACGGTCAGTGTCGAGAGTCAGCCGGGGCTGGGCGTTAAATTTATCCTGCAGTTGCCGCTAAGTCTGTCAGTACTGAACGCTCTGCTGGTGGAGATCGCCGATGAACCTTATGCCTTTCCTCTGAGCCGGGTCGATCGCCTGCTGTCAGTCCCTGGCGACCAAATCAAGGTTATGGACGGGTGCCAATATTGTGAATTAGATGGCGAGTTGATTGGTTTGGCGTCTGGCCCGCAGGTGCTGGGGCTGGAGCATGAATCGGTCGCGCGTGATGAGGTTCCGGTGGTGGTGGTGAGTGACAGGCTTGAGCAATATGGCGTGGTGGTTGACCGTTTTATCGGCCAGCGGCAGATTTCTGTTCAGCCACTGGATTCCCGTCTTGGCAAGGTACAGGACGTGAGTGCAACGTCACTGATGGAAGATGGCTCACCCTTGCTGATCCTTGATGTGGATGATGTGGTGCGTTCCATTGATCACATCGTCAAGGGTGGGCGTCTGAGTTCGGTGCTTTATGAGCAAGAAAAACAACAACGACAACGGGCCAAGCGGGTGTTGATTGTGGATGACTCACTGACGGTGCGGGAAGTCGAGCGTGATTTGCTGGAATCCTACGGTTATATCGTCGAGACCGCCGTGGATGGTGTGGATGGGTGGCATGCCGTACGCAGTGGCGATTACCATCTGGTGGTCAGTGATGTGGACATGCCACGCATGAATGGCATTGATCTGGTTCGGGCCATTAAACAGGATCTGCAGCTGCGTTCTACGCCGGTGATGATTGTCTCCTATAAGGATCGGGCAGAAGACCGCCAGCGGGGTCTGGAAGCCGGTGCCGACTATTATCTGGCAAAGGGCAGTTGCCATGACGACACGTTGATTGAAGCCGTTGTTGATCTGATTGGGGAGGCCCGGGTGTGAGAATTGGTATTGTCAATGATATGCCCATGGCCATCGAGGGAATGCGGCGCGTGGTGCTGACCTGCGGAGAGCATGAAGTGGCTTGGGTTGCGCGAGATGGCCGCGAGGCGGTTGAGCAGTGTGCAAGAGATTGTCCCGACCTGATCCTGATGGATCTTATTATGCCGGTGCTGGATGGTGTCGAGGCAACGCGGCAGATCATGCTGGTCGCACCCTGTCCAATCCTGATCGTGACGGCCTCGGTGAACCATAATTCCGCTATGGTCTTCGAGGCTATGGGTGCCGGTGCGTTGGATGCGCTCAATACACCTATGCTGAGTATGGGTGGCCAGAGTGAGGGACGTGATCTGTTGCTACGCAAGATCCGCATGATCGGTGTGCTGAACCGAACCAGCACCTCGGTGGCCAGCGCACCCCCGGCACGCAGCCGACGGGAAACCACCGATCCATCGACCCAGGGGTGTCTACTGACCATTGGTTCCTCTTCGGGTGGTCCGCAGGCAGTGGCCGAAATACTCCGCAGGCTGCCCGTGGATTTCCCAGCCCCTGTCGTGCTTATCCAACATGTCGATGAACAGTTTGTTGCCGGTCTGGCCGATTGGCTGGATCGGCAGACCGCCCTCAAGGTATGTCTGGCCAATGAAGGAGATCGCCCCGAGATCGGCACGGTGCTATTGGCCGGTAGTAACAATCATCTGATACTGAAAAGTACCGGTGAATTGGCCTATACCCCGGAACCGTTACAGACACCCTATCGCCCGTCGGTGGACGTATTCTGGCATTCGCTGGCGGCCTGTTGGCAGGGCGAGATCATGGCGATCCTGTTGACGGGAATGGGGCGTGATGGCGCCCAGGGCATGCTGGAATTACGTCACAAGGGCGCCTGCACCATCGCGCAGGATGAGGCGTCGTGCGCCGTTTATGGCATGCCCAAGGCCGCCAAGGAACTTCATGCGGCACTGGAGATCTTATCGCTGGAGACGATACCTGCAGTAGTGATGTCTAAATTTCCTGTGCAGATAAGGCAGGAGGCCCACTGATGACGATAAACATGGCAATGGACCCTGAACAATCCCGTGACGCCGAACCGCCCGCCGATGAGCTGGGCAGGCTGGTGGTTTTGCTGGTGGATGACCAGATGATGGTCGCCGAAGGTATTCGTCGCATGCTGGCCAGTGAAGAGGATATCGAATTCCATTATTGCGCGGAGCCTAAAAAGGCGGTGGCCATGGCGCTGGAGATTCGACCTACGGTGATCCTGCAGGATCTCATCATGCCGGATATGGATGGTTATACCCTGGTGAATAAATATCGCGCAGAGCCGGAAACGCAGAATATTCCGGTAATCGTGCTTTCGACCAAGGAAGACCCGAAGGACAAGAGCAAGGCCTTTGAACGCGGTGCCAACGACTATCTGGTCAAGTTGCCGGATCGGATTGAATTGGTGGCGCGGATTCGCGCCCATTCACGCAGTTATCTGGCCCATCAGGCGCTGCGCGAAACCCAGGCCAAGCTGGAGCAAAGCAATGCTGAACTGAAAAAACTGAGCTGTCTGGATGGCCTGACCGGCATTGCCAACCGCCGCCGGCTTGATGAATTTTTGCGTATGGAATGCCTGCGTTCGGTGCGTGACGATACACCGCTGTCACTGATCCTCATTGATATCGATTTCTTCAAACCCTACAACGACCATTACGGTCATCTTGCCGGTGACGAGTGCCTGCGCCAGGTTGCCCGAAGCCTGGATGAGGCCGTGCAGCGCGCCTCGGACCTCATTGCTCGCTACGGCGGTGAAGAGTTTGCCGTGATTCTTCCGAATACCGACCTGGGTGGCGCCAAGCGGATTGCCAGTGAGCTGTGTGAAAAAATTCGCTCACTGGGGGTTCCGCACGAACACTCACAGGCTGCGGATATTGTGACCATCAGCCTGGGCGTGGTCAGTCGTGTGGCTTGTGAAAACCTGTCACCCGCCGACCTCATCAACCTCGCCGATGCCGCTCTGTACGAGGCGAAGGAATCGGGGAGAAACCGTTATATCGTCGCCGAAGAGCAGGGGTGAGTGTTGGCTTGAGGTCTGAGGCTGGAGGCTTGAGGGGGGGGGCAGATTGCCGGAAAGCACCAGATTTATGAAGCCTCCGGCTGTAGGAGCGGGCCATGCCCGCGATGGTTTTGCCACAAAGCAAAATTGTGGGAGCGGCTTCAGCCGCGAATAAAACCAGTCTTCTTCGCGGCTGAAGCCGCTCCCACAGGTTTATGGTTTTCCCACCGACTATCGCGGGCATGGCCCGCTCCTAGAAAAATCAATAGTCTCCAGAATCAGTGCACCGGCTGGGTGCGCAGGGCGTGGTAGCGGCCGGAAATGGATGCCAGCGTCGACAGCAGGGCGGGAATAATGATCAACACCAGCACCGTTGCGAAGCCCAGGCCAAAGCTGATGGTGGCCGCCATGGGGATCAGGAACTGCGCCTGCAGAGAGGTTTCGAACAGCAGCGGGGTCAATCCGGCGATGGTGGTGAGTGAGGTCAGTAGCACCGCGCGCAGGCGCTGACAGGCGGCCTCGACAATGGCCTCGTTGACCGCCATGCCCTTGGCCAGCAATTGCTGGTAGAAGGTCACCAGAATAATCGAATCGTTGATGACGATGCCGGACAGGCCGAAAAAGCCGAATAGTGACAGCACCGTCAGTTCCAGATCCATCACCCAATGTCCGACGATGGCGCCCACCAGCCCGAAGGGGATGATGGCCATCACCACCAGTGGCTTGCTGTAGGAGGCGAATATCCAGGCGAGGATAATGTACATGAGGATGAAGGCGTACAGCACGCCACGCTGGAGGTCGCTCAGGGTGGCGTCCTGATCCTGCGCACGACCCTGGAAACCCACCTGCACGTTGTAACGGGACTCGATCTCGGGCAGCACGTTCTGACGCAGGTTTTCGCGGATCAGGTTGCTATTGTTCTTGCTGTTATCCACATCGGCACGTACCGATACGGCCAGTCTGCCTTCAGTATGGCGCAGGATATCGAAGCCGCGTCGGTGGCTGAATTCGACCACGTTGCCCAGCGGTACACTGCCACCCTCAGGCAGGATGAGCTGCAGATTTTCCAGCCCGGAGAGACTGTTGCGCACCGCATCGGGCAGGCTGATGCGGACTTCCACCTCATCCTGTCCGTCCATATAGATCTGCACCAGGGCACCATCGAAGGCGGTGCGCAATTGTCGCCCAACGCTTTCCACGTCCAGCCCCAGTGCCTCGCCGGTGGGTGTCAGGCGGTAGATCAGCTGTTCCTGCCCCCACGGCAGGTCGTCCTCCAGCGCCAGCACGCCGGGGAAGGTTTTCAGGGCGTCGATGATATCCAGCGCGGCCAGCTTCAGATCCATGGCGTCGGGGCCGGTGAGGTTAATGTCGATATCACGTCCGGGGTGGCCGGAACGGCGCTCAGCCAGGGTAAATGTCTCCACTCCGGCGGGGATGATCAGACGTTTTTCCCACTCCGTGATGAATTCCCGGTTGCTGATGTCGCGGTTTTCGGGCGACACCATTTCCACCAATAATGAACCATTCTGCGGCCCGGAGCGGGGTGGGCCGCCACCGGCGCTCTGTGCACTGCCCTCGCTGGCTACGGCGATGGCCACCAGGTTGCCGCCCAGGGCCTGTTCGGTTTCGTGCAGGGTGTCTTGCAGGTGGCTGAGGAAGTCTTCGACCCGTTCTGCCGGGCTACCGGCGGAAAAGGTGACGGTGGCGAAGACCAGGCGTCCTTCTACGTTGGGGAAGAAGGTGAAGCCGAGGCGGCCGCCAGCGATCAGACCGAAGGCCAGGATCAGGGCACCCACGGCGCCAGTGAGGGTGATGCCCCGGTGTGCCACGGCCCAGCTGACCAGGCGACGAAAATGACCGTTGCGGAAGCGGTCGAAGGCGGCATCGAAGCGGCGGCGGAAGTTGCCGGGAAGCTGCCGTCCCTGTTTATCCTGCCGCTCGAAAGAGACACGCAGGTGGCCCGGCAGGATCAGGAAGCACTCGACCAGTGAGGCGATGATGACGCAGATCACCACCAGTGGGATCTCGAACATCATATTGCCGATGACGCCACCGACCAGCATCAGGGGAATAAAGGCGGCCACGGTGGTGAGCGAGGAAGACATCACCGGCGCCAGCATGCGATAGGCGGCGCCCTCCACGGCCTGGGTGGGTGGTTCGCCCTTTTCGAAGTGGGTGAGGGCGTCCTCACCCACCACGATGGCGTCATCGACGATGATACCCAGTGCCATGATGAGACCGAACAGACTGATCATATTGATGCTGCCGCCGGCCAGATACAGCACAGCCAATGCGGCCATGAACGACACCGGGATACCCACGCTGACCCAGAGGGCGACACGGCGGTTGAGAAACAGCAGCAGGATGCCGACCACCAGCAGCAGACCGCCACCGCCGTTGATGAGCAACAGGTTGATGCGTTCACTGATCAACTGCCACATTTCGTCGTAGACACGCAACTGAATATTGGGTGGTAGGGTGGGGCGGGTCTCCGCCAACCAGTTCTCCAGGATGCGCGCGGAGCCGAGCGAGGCGGCGGATTCGGCGCGGAACAGCCGTAATTCCACGGCCGGTTCGCCATCGACACTCAGGGTGGTCTGGCCTTCGATGGGGCGGCGCTGGAGGGTGGCGATGTCTTGCAGTGTAATGAGACGTCCATCGGCGTCGCTGATCAGCGGCAGTTGTTCCAGGCCAGTGATGTCACGGCGTTGTTCGAGGGCGCGTAGCTGGCGGGCGATGTCATCGCGGCCGACCGAGCCGGCGGGCAGGTCGCGGCTCCGTTTCTGGATCTGGCTGCTGATTTGCTCCAGCGTCATGTCCAGTTCCAACAGGCGCTCGGGAGGCACCTGAATGGCGATTTCCTCCTTTGGCAGTCCATTGATCTCGATCTTTGAAATACCGCGCGTCAGCAGCTCATCACGCATCTGCTCGGCCAGAGGGCGCAGTTCTTGCCGGTCGTGGGTACCGCTGAGCAGCAGGCGGGCCACGGGTTCGTAGCGGATGATGCGACTGACCTCGGGTTTTTCCACATCCTCCGGCAGGTTGCGGGCCAGGGCGATGACACCATTGACCTGTTCCACCGCCGCGCTCATGTCGGTACCGTCATCGTATTCCAGGCTGAGTGCGGCGACACCCATGGCCGAGGTGGAGGTAATGCTGTGTAAGTTATCGAGGGTGCGTAGCGCCTGTTCCAGCGGCGTTGTAATGCCACGCTCTACATCCTCGGCGCTGGCACCGCTCCAGGCGATGCGTACGGAGATGATATCCAGGTCGAAGTTGGGGAAGAACTGGGTGTTGAGTTTGGCCAGAGCCCAGCTGCCAGCGAGAACCATCAGCGCCATGAGCAGGTTTGCAGCGACGCGGTGGCGTGCAAACAGTTGGATCAGTCCGCGCGGGCTATGGCTCATCGATGCAACTCACGAATCGTGCTCATGGTGCCGATACGCCTCGGACGCGCACCTTCAGGCCTTCGATGGCGTTGGGTAGCTGGGTGGTAACAATGAGGTCGCCCGGTACGATGCTCGTGCTGCGCACCAGCAGCCGGTTTGCCGTTGTGGTGGTCTGTGTATTTTCGAGGGGGGGCGTGGTGCTGTTGTCAAGGGTTTCGCCGAGGCGATCGACCCGGTGGCCCTTCAGCCGGCCATCGTGGATGGTGTAGATGCGGTCATTGCCATACAGGGCCTCGCGGGGCAGGGCGAGGCTGTCGTTCACCGCCGGCAGCTGGAGTTGCAGCGATACGATGTCGCCGATGGCCGGATCCGTGGCCGGGGCCTTTAGCTCGAACAGGCCATCGCGTCCGCCGCGTCCAGGTTTTATGTCGCCGGCGAGGTGGGTGAGTTGCAATGCCAATCTTTGCTGAGTGCCCGTGTGGGCTCGTGCGGTGAGCGGGTGGCCACTATTCAGCGCCGTTTCGACGGCGGCCAGCTTGGCGTTGGGAATCTGTGCGCGGACTTGCAGTGCGTCCAGTGCGTAGAGCTCCACTAGCACGTCGCCGGGTCGTGTGCGATTCCCGGGCGAGGCGGGCACCTGGGTGATACGGGCGTCAAAGGGCGCGCGCAGCAGGCTGCGTTCAACATCGAGTTCGGCAAACGCCTGCAGCGACTCAGCCTTTTTCAGTTGCGCTTGCAGACGGGCCAGCCGCGCCTCGTGATCCTGCACGGCGAGCTGGCGTTGTGCCACGGCAATGTCCTGGCGCAATTTCACCTGTTGGGCTTCGTCGATGCGCGCCTGGGCGGCGAGCTTGCCTGCCTTGAGGCGCTGTGCACGCTCTACTTCCTGTTGGGCGAGGGCCTGCAGCCTGCGTTCACTCTTCAATATGTGCTGATCACTGTCGAAACGACTTTTTTCACTGGTGATCAAGGCGCGGATTTCCGCCAGCTCTGCACTGCGCTGTTTCAGGCGCAGCTGCGCATCCCGTTCGTCCAGGCGCACCAGGGGCTGGCCCTTGCTCACTCGTTCACCTTCCTCGCTGAGGATGTCGATGACCTCCGTGCTCAGGGAAGAGGTCAGCCGGCTCGAGCGGGCCGATTCGATGCGGCCATACAGGGTGATGACGGGGACGTGTCGTGCGGGGGTGGCGCTTTGTGTGGCGACCACCCAGACCTTTTCTTCACTTTCCGGTGCTGGCGCCTGGGGTTTTGTGGCGACCAGTAAAATAGCGCCGCCGGTAGCGAGGCCCAGAATCAATAGCAGGGGCACGGTTTTCTTCAGGACGGATCGTCCATTTTGCATGCAGATAACTCCCAGAACGGTCTGCGGGGAGCATAGCAAAAAAGTGGTCCTGAGGTGTTGTTTGGGGGCAGTCTGTTTTTTGGCTGTGTGGAGGGTAGATCAACTGGCGGTGTGACTGGCGGTGTGAAGAGGGATCTGCTGAGATAGCAATCCGTTGGCGCAGGCAGCTGGATGTGGCTGCCGGGCTTGCGGGGAATTGGAAACGGCGAGGATGACACACGCCTTTTTGTCCGTAACCAGATGACCTGCACTTGACGTGCTGTGGGTCACGCAGACAATGTCATTGGCCTTGAGATGCTGTGTTTTCGCATGCGTCTGGCGACTTGAAAGCCAGCCGCGTGGCCACCAGCTGTGTCGGGGGCGGGGGGGTGTTTCTGTTTGCCTGGAAGTTTCGGCTGATCCGGAGAGGATCAGGAACATGCCCAGATAACCGGGGCGGGTGGTGAGACGAATGCTGCTTTTTGCCGGGATGCTGACGAGGTGGGCGTGAAGTTGATGGGATGCCGTGAGTGTCGACCAGTCAGGACCGGTGAGTTGTGGTGTTTTCCTGCGCGCAGCTGTGATTAGTTGTCGGTATTCGCTATCCTGCAGCAGGGCACGATGCAGCAGACGCAGATTGTCCCGGCTGATGGCGCCGGAGTTGGCGGTGTTGTGGATTCCGTAGCGACGGAGAAACTCCATGCCCGCAGAGAACTCCCGCCATGCCGCAGGAGGCTCCTTTTTCTGTTCGACGGGCATCATGCGGTTTCCTGCCTGAGGCGTGTCTGTTTTGGCATATTGCTGTTCATGGCTAACTGTGCAAGGATTCCGCGAAATCTTGAGGGGTAGTCTGCTTTAGTATGGGTAGACATCCGTGTCTCTCCCTCTGCCGTCCCTAGACAATTAAGAGCATAGGCGCTGTGGGATGGTGTCACCAGGTAATATTCACGCTTTTTTTTGTGATATTTTCACGTTTATCAACACTGCTGTTTTATTGGGCGTCGAAAAGGAATGTCGACATGGGAATTGGTGCAATGAATTTAAAGAAAATTTCGTTGTTTGAGGGGTTGCCTGATGAGGATTTACAGGCAATTTCAGATCTGGCGGTGACACGCCACTATGCAAAGAATACGCTGATCATCTGCGAGGGGGACCGCTCAGATTCGCTGTATATCGTGCTGTCGGGCAAGGTGAAGGTGCTCCTCAATGATGAGGAAGGCAAAGAGGTGACGCTCAATATCCAGGGCGAGGGGGAATACTTCGGTGAGTTGGCGATGCTGGATAATGCGCCACGCTCGGCGTCGGTGATGACCCTGGAGAAAACCCGGCTGGCGGTGGTGTCTAAGTCCGCCTTCGATGAGTGCCTGGAATGCAATCCCAAGATTGCCTTGACCGTGATTCAGGGACTGGCGCGTCGTTTGCGTGAACTGACCGAGAATGTGCGCAGCCTGGCATTGATGGATGTTTACGGACGCGTCGCCCATACCCTGCTGGATCTGGCCGAAGAGCGAGACGGTAAGCTGGTAGTGACCCAGCGCCTGACCCAGCGCGATATCGCCAGCATGGTGGGAGCCTCGCGCGAGATGGTCAGCCGTATCCTGAGGGATCTCACTCTCGGCGGTTATATCAGTACCAAGAACAAGGTCATTACCATCCATGAGCGTCTGCCTTCGGCCTGGTAGGCCGAATCTCCTGCATGGGCACAGACTGTAAGCTGATCTATCAGGGCCGTGCCCTTACACTGAATGAAGAGTGTGTGACCTTTCCCGACGGCCAGCAGGAAGTGCTGGAAATTGTCCGTCATCCCGGTGGTTCCGGGGCGCTGGCGCTGGATGAGGAGGGTCGCGTATGCCTGATTCGTCAGTACCGTTACGCGGTCGATGACTGGCTGTGGGAGATCCCCGCCGGCCGGCTGGAGGTGGATGAGGCGCCGCAGCTTTGTGCACAGCGGGAACTGGGTTAAGAGGCCGGTTTACAGGCCGGACACTGGCAGTCGCTCGCCACCTTGCTGCCGTCACCCGGTATCTGTGACGAACGCATTTACCTGTTTCTTGCCCGCGACCTGTCCCCGGTACCCACTGCCCATGAGACCGGTGAATATATCGAAATCCACTGGTTGTCCCTGACGGATGCACTGGCGAAGGTCTGCACGGGTGAGATCGTTGATGCCAAGACGGTGATTGCGCTGCTACACGCGCGTTTGTGCGCTGAAGAGTGAGGAGTAAGGCTGGATGGTCACGACACAGACTCCCGCCGAGGGTGATTGCTGCACCTACGATCAATGTTGGCTGGATCAGCTGGCGGCAAGAAATCCGCACATAGACGTTTCACTCCTGGGACGGGCGCTGGGCCTGGCGCGTCAGCAAGGGGCTGGCGAGGATGTGGTGAGCTGCGCGCGCACGGTGGTGGATATCCTCACCAGCCTGCAGATGGATATCGATACCCTGGTGGCGGGTTTTATCTGCAGTCTGGACGAGGGGGATCTGTCCGCGGATGACGTACGTGCGGTCTTCAGCGAGGCGGTGGCTGAGCTGGTCGAGGGTGTGCGCAAGATGCGCATCGTCGATGACTTTCATCAGCAGACGCAAAACGGCAATGCACACCACCTCGAAGGTTTGCGCAAGCTGCTGCTGGGCATGGCCGAGGATGTGCGGGTGGTGTTCGTGAAGCTGGCCGAGCGGGTGCGGATCATGCGCGAACTCAAGCATCGGCCTGAAGAGGAACGTCGCCGCGTGGCGCAGGAGACCATGGACATCTTCGCCCCGCTGGCCAATCGCCTGGGTATCTGGCAGTTGAAATGGGAGCTGGAGGATCTCAGCTTCCGTTTTTTGCAGCCGGAGACCTACAGGCGGGTGGCGAAGCTGCTGGACGAACGGCGTGTCGACCGTGAGCGCTACATCAACCTGGTGCTGGAGCAGCTCCGTACCGAGCTGGCCCACGCCGGCATCAACGGCGAGGTCGCCGGGCGCCCCAAGCATATCTATAGTATCTGGCGAAAAATGTCTGGCAAGTCTGTGGATTTCAAGGAATTGTTTGATGTCCGCGCCGCCCGCGTGCTGGTCGATACGGTGGCCGATTGCTACGCCGTGCTGGGCCTCGTGCATAGTCGCTGGCAGCCCATCGGCAGTGAATTCGACGACTACATCGCCTCGCCCAAGGAGAACATGTACCAGTCCCTGCACACCGCCGTAGTGGGCCCTGAGGGTAAGACGCTGGAGATCCAGATCCGCACCTTCGAGATGCACCAGCATTCCGAATACGGCGTCGCCGCCCACTGGGGCTACAAGGAGGGTGGGCAGCAGGATGCGCAATATGGTGAAAAGATCGCCTGGCTGCGGCAGATCCTCGAATGGAAGGATGAGGAGCGCGACGCCGGCGATTTCATCGACCGCTTCAAGTCCGAGGTGTTTCAGGATCGCGTCTATGTGCTGACCCCGAACGGCAAGGTGGTGGATCTGCCGCGCGGGGCGACGCCACTGGACTTTGCCTATCACATCCACACCGATGTCGGTCATCGTTTCCGCGGCGCCAAGGTCAACGGCCGCATCGTGCCGATAAGCTACGAGCTGCAGAATGGCGAGCAGGTGGAGGTGCTGACCTCCCAGCAGGCCTCGCCCAGCCGCGACTGGCTAAACCCACACCTGGGTTATCTGAAAAGCTCGCGTGCACGCGCCAAGGTGCGCAGCTGGTTCCGGCTGCAGGATTTCGATCGCAACGTGAGCGACGGGCGCTCGCTGCTGGATCGGGAGCTGCACCGCCTGTCGGTGACGGATCTGAATCTGGAGCAACTGGCGAAGCGCTTCAAGTATGGAAACCTGGATGACTTCCTCGCTGCCCTGGGTTGTGGTGATATCACCAGCGCGCAGATCGCCGGTGCGGTCAATGAGCAGGTGCTGCCGCCGGCTACGGAGATCCCGCCGCCGGTAGCACGCAAGTCGAAAGTGGTCGGTGGCGGTGACGTGCATGTGATGGGGGTGGGGGACCTGATGACCCACATGGCGCGTTGTTGCAAGCCGGTTCCCTTTGATGCCATTGTCGGTTATATCACCCGCGGCCGCGGGGTGACCATTCATCGCCGTGACTGCCCCAATCTGCTGCGCCTGCAGCAGGCGGAGCAGGAACGTCTGCTGGAGGTGGATTGGTCGCAGAATATCCGGAACACCTATCCGGTGGAGATTCTGGTGCATGCCTACGACCGCCAGGGTCTGCTACGCGACATTACCGAGATCCTCAGTAATGAACGGCTCAACGTGATGGGCGTGAACACGCTCACAGATCGGCGTACCCACATTGCTGACATGACCCTGTCGCTGGATGTGCACGATGTCACCCAGCTCAGCGGTATACTCGCAAAGGTCGAACAGCTGCCGAACGTGATTGAAGTGCGGAGGAAATCCTCGTGAGAAGTCACTTTCCCCGCTGTTCATTCGCAGCAGCGGTAGCGCTATTTGTGTGCAAATTCAGTGGCCGTTGATGAGGGGCAGGATTCCGCTGCCGATGGCCTGTCGGATATCGAGGAGGTGGATACCGGCACGGACCCCGCCAACCCGGAGAGCCGTCCCGCTGGGCGTCCTTAGCCCGGCGGCTCCCAAAACCCTGACGGGGTATGGTAATCTACGCCGGCAAACGCTGCCGGGCGGAGTATTACCGCACGGCGCTGTCTTTTATTACTGACTCTTTATTACTTATTCCAAATTCCAAATTCAAAAAACTACAGGCAAGCATGGGGATCGCTCGTATGTCGTCAATCGAAACTGAAATTTCACCCAGACAAGGCAGTTATTCCCGCGAGGAATTGCTCAGCTGCGGCCGGGGTGAGCTATTTGGTGAAGGCAATGCCCAGCTGCCGTTGCCGCCTATGCTGATGTGTGATCGTATCGCCCGTATCGCCGATACCGGTGGTACTTATGGCAAGGGCGAAATCATCGCCGAGCTGGATATCACGCCAGACCTGTGGTTTTTCGAGTGCCACTTCGAGGGTGATCCGGTGATGCCCGGATGTCTGGGTATCGATGCCATGTGGCAGCTGGTGGGTTTCTTCCTCGGCTGGAGTGGTGGCCCTGGACGTGGGCGGGCACTCGGCGCCGGTGAGGTAAAATTTACTGGACAGGTGACGCCAGCCAACAAAATGGTGACCTATCGCATCAATATGAAGCGCGTCATTATGCGTAAACTGGTGATGGGCATTGCCGATGCGGTAATGGAAGTCGATGGCCGGGAAATCTATTCTGCAAAGGACCTGCGGGTCGGCCTGTTTACTTCCACTGAAAATTTCTGAGGAAGCGAGGAAAGCATTGTGAGACGCGTTGTAATCACCGGACTGGGCATCGTATCCAGCATCGGAAATAATAAGCAGGAAGTATTGGACTCACTGCGTGAAGGGCGTTCCGGCATCGAATTCAGTCAGGAATATGCCGATCTTGGTTTTCGCAGCCAGATTCACGGCCCGGTGCGCCTGAACACCGAGGAACTCATCGACCGTAAGCTGCGCCGCTTCATGGGTGATGCTGCGGCGTTCAATTATCTCGCCATGGCGCAGGCCGTCAAAGATGCCGGTCTGAACGAGGAGCTGATATCCAATCCTCGCAGTGGTCTGGTGGTGGGTTCCGGCGGCGCCTCCAACGAAAACGTGGTGCTGGCCGCCGATTTGCTGCGCTCCAAAGGCGTGCGCAAGGTCGGGCCGTTCATGGTACCGCGCACCATGGGGAGCACGACCTCCGCCTGCCTGGGCACCGCCTTCAAGATCAAGGGTGTGAGCTATTCCATCAGCTCCGCCTGTTCCACCAGCGCGCACTGCATCGGCAACGGTATGGAACTGATCCAGCTGGGCAAGCAGGACATCGTCTTTGCCGGCGGCGGCGAGGAGCTGCACTGGAGCCAGTCCGTGCTGTTTGACGCCATGGGCGCCATGTCATCCAAGTACAATGATACCCCGGACAAGGCCTCACGCGCCTTCGACGCCAATCGTGATGGCTTCGTGATCGCCGGTGGCGGTGGTCTGCTGGTGCTGGAAGAGCTGGAGCACGCCAAGGCACGCGGCGCGAAGATTTATGCCGAGCTGGTGGGCTATGGCGCGACCTGTGATGGTCACGATATGGTGCAGCCTTCTGGCGAGGGGGCGGTGCGCTGTATGCAGCAGGCGCTGGCCACGGTCGATGGCAAGGTCGACTATATCAATGCCCATGGCACCAGCACGCCGGTGGGTGACACCAAGGAGCTGGGCGCGCTGCGCGAGGTGTTCGGTGACGACGTGCCACACATCAATTCCACCAAATCGCTGACCGGCCACGCCCTGGGTGCGGCGGGTGTCAACGAGGCCATCTACGCCATATTGATGATGGAAAATGATTTCGTTGCCGCCTCGGCGAACATCGAAGAGATCGACCCGGCCGCCGCCGATTTCCCCATCGCCCGCGAGCGTATCGACAATGCCGGCCTCGACACGGTGATGTCCAATAGCTTCGGCTTTGGCGGCACCAACGCCTGTCTCGTTTTCCAGCGTCACAAGTAGCGGTGTATTCGGAATGCGTGTGATTCAGTTGTGAGTAAAGAACCAGCCATCAACCTGGGCAAGGCCAAGGGACGCAGGATTCTTGACCGGGTCGAGGGCTTTGCTACCAGCATTGGTCCCGAAGCGCATTTCACGGGCGCCCTGGGCGGGGCGGGTCACTGCATCGTCTATGGGTGCATCGAGGGTGACTGTGACATCGATGGCACCCTGGTGATCGCTGAAGGCGGTCGTTGGGTCGGTGATATCGTCGCCAACAATGTGCTCATTGCCGGGCAGGTGGAGGGGAGTCTGGTGGCGCGCGAGAAGATAGAAATCATCTCCACGGCGCGCATCCGCGGCAAGCTCACCAGCCGGGTCATCGCCATTGCCGAAGGTGCCGTTCACGACGGCGAACTACAGATGGGCGATGTGACCCGCTTTGCCGATCGGCGTGATGCGGAGCCTGTGGATTAACCCTTCCTCTTTATGCTGACCACCACCCGCCAGCAACTTCTCAAGGATATTCTCTCCCAGCCCACCGCCCCCTTCCGGGAGGTGCATGTGCTGCGCTGTGTCACCACCCACCTGCAGCATGCTGGCGTGCCCTGTTTCGAGGATCCAGCGGGCAATCTGATCGTCGGTGTTGGTTCACGCGCCGCCTATCGCCGCCTGCTGCGGGAAAGATCCGAACAGCCGGTGCGCCTGTTCATTGCCCACATGGACCACCCGGGCTTTCACGGCGTGCGTTGGCTCGATGAAAAGCGCCTCGCTGTGAAATGGCTGGGGGGCTCGCCTGTCAAGCATGTGGCCGGGGCCGAGGTCTGGCTGTCTGACGGGGAGAGGGTGCTGGGAGAGGGACGGCTGAGAAAGGTCAAGCTGCTCAAGCAGGGATGGGCGATGGACAGTGCCGTGGTTCAGTTTAACAGTGAACTGGCGCGCCACCTGCCGGCAAGACAGTTGTTCGGGGGCCTGCAATTCCGTTCGCCTTACTGGCGTAGCGGCAAGCGCATTTATGCCCGCGCTGTCGATGATCTGGCCGGGGTATTTGCAATTGTCTCTACGGCCATCGATCTGTTTAAACGCGGCAAGGCCAGCCGGCCACCCTTTCTGGGCCTGCTGACGCGGGCGGAGGAAGTGGGCTTTGTCGGTGCCGTGCGGCACTTCGACCTGGGCTGGCTGGATGAGCGACGCCGCCCATTGGTGTGTGTCAGCCTGGAGGCCTCGCGGACACGGCCCGGTGCGCGCATCGGCAAGGGGCCGGTAGTGCGCCTGGGAGATCGGCGTACAACCTTCGACCCGGGCGGCCTGCGCCTGCTCTCGGATTTGGCGGAAAGGCTGCTGCCGGACAGGCACCAGCGACGCATCATGGATGGTGGCTCCTGTGAGGCAACCGCCGCCACGGCCTGGGGTATTCCCACCATCGGCCTGACCCTGCCACTGGGCAACTATCACAATCAAGGCTTCGATGGTGGCATGGATTGCCCCAAGGCACAGGGTCCGGCGCCTGAATTTGTCCACGGTGATGATATCGGCGGGTTGCTGCGTCTGTGCCGTGGATTGATGCGTCCAGGCTTGGCATGGCAGGCGCCCTGGGCCGGGACTCAGGCACGCTTGCGCAAGAACACGCGGCGATTTAAAGGTTATACCTGAGTAATTTAGTCGTGTTCAGTGCGTGTTCAGTTTTTGCGGAGTACCTTCGCGGTATTGTGGAAATTTTGCCTGTGGAGGGTAAGTAATGAAAAAGGTTTTGATCGCATTGGGTTTGGTTTCCATGGTCATCTCGGGTTCCGCAATGGCTGATCTGGCCTTGGCCAAAAAGAGCGGTTGCATGGCTTGCCACAGCGTCGATAAAAAGATCGTCGGCCCGTCCTGGAAAGAGGTTGCCGCCAAATACAAGGACGATGCCGATGCCAGGGCCAAGCTGGCCGTCAAGATCAAGAAGGGCGGTAAGGGCGTCTGGGGTTCTGCTCCCATGCCTCCGTACTCACCGCGTGTTTCCGATGCCAATATCGACAAGCTGGTCGATTACATTTTAACCCTTTAATGTTGTTTTGCGCGGGACAAGGAAATGGCGCCCCAGACCCCCTGGGCGCCGGTCCCATATCTGATCACGTTTGAACGTACGTCCCGTGTCAGACGGGTGGCAGTCCACCCGGATGACATTTCCTCTTTGCATTTCAATGCAATGGCGCTAATCTAGCAAAGGTGCGTTACCACCTTTCAGGTTTAGTGATTTTCATTCCTGCCTATCCGGCGGTCCCTCAAGAGATTTAGTACTATGCGTGTCTTGGTTGTTGAAGACGAACTGCGGTTGCGCGAAGAACTCGCCACCCGTTTGCGGCAAGAAGGCTTCGTTGTGGATCAGGCAGCCGATGGTGAGGAGGGGCAATACCTGGGGCGCGAGTATCCCATTGATGTGGGCGTGGTGGATCTGGGTCTGCCCAAGCTGTCCGGCATCGATCTGATTCGCCATTTGCGCAGTGAAGGCAAGGCATTTCCGATCCTGATTCTTACTGCCCGGGATCGTTGGCAGGATAAGGTCGAAGGCCTCGAAGCCGGCGGTGATGACTATTTGGTCAAGCCTTTCCACATGGAGGAATTGCTGGCGCGTCTCAAAGCACTCATGCGCAGGTCGGCCGGCTGGACCCAGTCAGAGCTGATTTTCGGTTCGCTGCATGTTGACATTGGCACTCAGCAGGTGATTGTCGATGAAAAGTCCATCGAACTGACCGCCTATGAGTATCGGGTGCTGGAATATTTGGTATTGCGCGCGGGTCAGGTCGTGTCCAAGTCCGAGCTCACTGAACACATCTATGATCAGGACTTCGACCGTGACAGCAATGTCATCGAGGTCTTAATTGGCCGTTTGCGCCGTAAGCTCGATCCTGACGGCGTCCTGAACGTCATAGAAACCCTGCGTGGCCGGGGCTATCGGTTTGCCCTGACACCGACCACTGAGAACCGCAGCACCTGATGCCCCTTTCCCTGAATACCCGCGTGCTGATTGCGGCCAGTGCGGTGCTCTTCAGTTTCTTTGGGCTGGCCGAGATTACCCTCGAAAAAATCTATCACGACAGCATTGAACAGGACATGGAAGAGCGCATGTTCGGCCATGTCTATGCCCTGATTTCCGCGGCCGAGATGGGTGATAACGGGCGTCTCATCATGGATAAGGAATTGCCGGATACACGTTTTTACGATCCGGAATCCGGTCTCTTTGGCGAGGTCTCCAGCAATGATGGAGAATGGTTGTGGCGCTCGGAATCCATACAGGGTATGTCGATCCCTTTTGCAAAGAACCTCCCCCGCCTGGCCCAGAGCAGCCGGCAGATTACCTTGCCTGATGGTCACCGGCTTTACCTGTTTAGTTACGGTGTGGTGTGGAGTGATTCCCCCGATCCCGGACAAGACTATACCTTCAGTGTGGCGCAGGACATGACCGAATTCGATGCCCGGATCGCGGCCTTCCGAGGCAGCCTGTGGGGGACGCTGGGGGGCGTGGCGCTGCTACTGCTGGCGGTTCAGTGGGGCATCCTGCGCTGGGGGCTGTTGCCGTTAAAGCATGCCGCCGATGAATTGCGCGCCATCGAAGAGGGTACGCAGACACGTTTGAAAGGGCGTTATCCGCTCGAATTGCAGACACTGACCAGTAACATTAATGGTCTGCTCTCCCATCAGCAAGAGCATCTGGAGCGTTACCGGCGAACCCTCGGCGACCTCGCTCACAGCCTCAAAACGCCCCTCGCGATCCTGCAGAGTGCAGCGGAAAACCGTGACGGTAAAACCGATCTGCCCCACGTCGTGCTGGAACAGGTGGAGCGTATGAATCAGCTCACGGGTTATCAGTTGCGGCGTGCCGCGACCTCGGGCTGGACGGTATTGTCTGCGCCTATCGCTGTACAGGGTATTGTGGAGAAAGTATTGGCCGGTCTACACAAAGTTTATGCCGACAAGGGGGTGCAAACGGTGGCTGAGTTGCAGTCCGATCTGGAGTTTGCCGGTGATGAGGGCGACCTGATGGAGATTGTAGGCAACCTCACCGACAACGCCTTTAAATGGTGTCGGGGAAAGGTGCATGTGCGGGCTCGCGCCGAGGCCGGGCCGCGCAATGGTGAAATGGATCTGTTTATCCATGTCGAGGATGATGGCCCCGGCATTCCTTCCGAAATGGTGCGCTATGTCATGCAGCGCGGTCGTCGGGCCGATTCGGATATTGCCGGACATGGCATAGGCCTCTCTATCGTACGGGATATCGTACAGTTGTATGGCGGAACGCTGGAGATTGGTGAAAGTGAACTGGGTGGTGCGGCGGTGCACGTTTGGTTGCCGGCTGGGCCGAAGGGGTAGTACTCTTTCCTGGCTGTCACTGCGGCCGAGATAAAATCGGCGCCTGCAGGCCGCTTGCCTGAGGCGCCGATTTGTAGGGGGTGTTAACCATCATTTTGACAGCCCTGTTGCGCCTGAAAATGCGCCAGACAAGGCGATCAGTCTTCGCGGGTGTAGGTGTCCGAACTGTAGATCTGGAAGACAAGATATACCAGCAGGGCGAAGCCTATAGCCGCGACAGTTCCTACCATATAGGTCAGCAAGTCAATCATAACCACTCCTCTCAATCAAAGAATTGATGCCTGCGAGCGCCGCCGGTCTTATTATTGTCCGGCTATGTTGCATCAAACGACGAGCTGTCGCAACCGGGGGCGAGTTTACTTAGCTGGCGGGTAATCTTATAGTGGCAGTGATGCCGGGAGCTGCCTCGCGGTTTGCTGAAAACAAGTTGCTGAAACAGGGCATGGGCACAGCACAGATAATAATAGGCGCGTCTATTTCTTCGCCCCGCAGAGGCCGTAAACAAGTAAGAGGCCGTCAGCAATAAATGGAACCCCCGAAGACGGCAGACAGTCACGGGAAAAGTGCCACGCGTCCGTTGAAATCGTTTCAGAGTTTGTTTTCCATGAGTAATAATGGTCATGAGTGAGAAGCTCTCCACTCACCCACCAGAGGCGAAAAAGCCTCCCGCACGTTTGTGCTATGTCGATGACAGCCGCACCGCCGCCTTTGTCATGCGCCGTATGCTGGAGCCCAGTGGCTACCAGGTAGACTATTTTCAGTCTGCCGAACCCGCCGTTGTCGCCCTGATTCAGGGTGACTACGATTTGTTGCTCACCGATCTCAAAGTATCCTCCACAGGGATGGACGGTGATGACCTGATCCGCACCCTGCGTCAGAGTGGGCAGCCCAGGCTCAGTCAATTGCCTATTATCGTCATTACCGGCTCTACCGATGCTGAGGTGCTGGTCAAGGTCTATGATGCCGGCGCCAATCAGGTGATGACCAAGCCGGTCGATGCCGGGGCGCTGGATGGTCACATCCGCCGTCTACTGTTTGAGGGGCACGAATCCACAGAGGCTGTGTCACGAGCCAGCAGCAGTGAGCCAGTGGATGTTCCGCTGGTGACGTCGATCCAGGTGGCCCCGGCTCCCGCTGCTAAAGACAAAAAGATCATTCCAGTGTTACAGGTGGCGGATGTCCCGGCGGAAAATCCACCGCTGGAGAGGGCGGAGGCGCAACCGTCCAGCGGAAATATTGTATCTACGGAGCCGGTAACCAAGGAGCCTGAAGCCGAGCCACTGAGCATGATAGAGCGGGCCGTGGCCAGCTGCGCACAGCCTATTACACAGCCCTGCCCCACACAGGCGCCTGAGCCAGTGACTGATGCGGGCCCGGAAGCCGCGGCGGAGACGCCCGCGCCGGATGAGGAAGACAGATTCCGAAGGAATGTATCAGATTCCACCGAATCCGGCAGTGGGAGTGATGAATCCATAGAATATGAGGGTGAGGTGGAGATTATCATCGATCCCGAGCAGCCTCCGGGCCGCAAGCATCGCGACCGCCAAGGCATCCATCGGGACACAGACGATAGCCTCTATGATATCGACTCGTTCGCCTTTGATGGGTTGCCGTCGCGCCCACCAAGCCGGCTGCAGAGGCTGTTTTCCGGTCGTACCTTGCTGGTTGTGATGGTATTGGCGGCACTGGGTTTTGCCGCCTTCAAGGGCGGGCAGTTTTATTTCAGCAAAGGATTGGCGGTGCAGACCACCTTCCCTGAGACGGGAGAGATTTACCAGTCCATCGTGGTGCCCGGGCACATCGTCAGCCGGCATGTGCTTGCCAGCGAGGCACAGCGTGAAATTGAAGCGCATGTGGATGCTGCCGACAACAGCAGCCGTATTCTGGTGGGCCAAGCGGTGTTGATCACCAGTGATGCCTTCCCGGGCCTGGAATGGCAGGAGACGGTCATCCGCCTGGGTGCTGTGACGGAGCAGGAAGCGAATACCCATCCGGTAAAGGTATTTATCAGCCTCGGTGCTCAGGCGCCTGATCTGCGTCTGGGTCAGGCAGTGGATGCGGAGATTCGTACCGCCTGGAACCCCCATGCCATCAAGGTGCCCTTTGAGGCCCTGTTGAACCGTGAGGGCCAGATGTATTTGGCCGTGCTGCAGGATGGGCAGGTACGCATGAAGCCCGTGATCACCGGTATCGAAGATTTTGCCATGGCCGAGATCCGTCAGGGTCTGGGAGGGCGTGAAAAAATTATCCTGCCACGCGGCCTCTTTCTGCGCGATGGCGACAGGGTTTATCAATCTGACAACAGTGATTGATCACTGTCAGGAGGTTTGAGTTGAACTTGTGCCATTCTGTTCTAACGATAAAAAAGAGGTAACTTAAGTGAAATTGATACTTTTAGGCGCCCCGGGTGCTGGTAAGGGCACAGTGGCAAAACTGTTGACTGAACTGGATGGTTCGGTGCAGATTTCCACCGGTGACATTCTCCGCGGCGCCGTGGCAGCAGGTAGCAAGCTGGGCAAGCAGATAGAGTCTCTGATGAAATCGGGTGACCTTGTGCCGGATGATCTCATCATGGACATTATGGCGCAGCGTCTCCAGGAGCCGGATTGTGAGAAGGGCTTTTTGCTGGATGGTTTTCCGCGCACGATTCCCCAGGCCGAAGCGCTCAAGAGTCTGCTGGAAAAGCTGGGTATCGAACTGGATATGGCGGTCAATTTCAATCTTGAGCGTGAGGTGATCCTGGAGCGCCTGACCACTCGCCGCACCTGCTCCAATGCTGATTGCCAGGCAATTTACAATGTCAAAAGCAATCCCCCCAAACAGGCAGGTATCTGTGACAAATGTGGCAGTCCGGTTATCCAGCGTGATGATGAGACCGCAGAGGCCATCTCGCATCGGCTGGAAACTTATAATGAAAAGACCACACCACTCATTGGCTTCTATGAAAATGAAGACCTGCTGCTGAATGTCGATGCGGCAGGTCCCAGTGAAGTGGTTTTGGCGGCAATCGAAGAAAAGCTGGGGATGCGATAGGCGCTATATTTAGCCTATCTGTTGGGGGATGGTAGCCCCTCGCAGAGGCCTCTTGTCTCTGTCACGATAACCAGGATTAGATTGGCCCATCTGTACGTGCTGCAGATGGGTTTTTTGTTGTTTTTCTGCTTTATTAATCTGGAAGCGCGATTTATTGAAATGGATGTTCAACCTAGGTTCATAGCTGCAGATTATAGCGGATTTCCGCCGACCAAGGAGCCTGCCTGCTTATCTGCCGTTCAGGTTGGTAAATTTTTGTTTTTGTAGGCTATTTTCCCTTAAACCTAGATTAATCAGTTGACCGCTTCGAGGTAAATCTAAGTGTATGGTCATCAACGAATTCACCTGAATGCCAGACTTTTCACCTGCAGGGTGAGGACGCTACGACCTGCCCAGCAGCTCTGAGTGCCCACCTGACTATGCAAAAAAACTCGTTAAGGAGCAAGGGCCATTAACTCATTTTTTGCTACGTCAGACGAACACTCAGAACCACTGGGCAGGCCGTTCAACCGATTAATCTAGGTTAAAGAAGCAGAGGTCTGCTGCCGACAAGTTGGCATAACGAAGAACTTCACAGGGCCAGCCTGACATTCCACAATGAACTGGCCATCCCTGTTTCAGTAATAATACATGTGTGGTCTGGAGTTTTGATGAAGCCTGAAGTTTCTGCCAGGGTTCTGCTGGTTGAGGGTAATGCCGGCAATGTCCGCTGGGTCGTCGATGCCCTGCGCAGTGCAGGAAAAGGCTGTTTTGGGCTGATCCATGCGGCTGATCTGTCGGCGGCAGAATCGATTGTCGGTGCTGGTCACTTCGATGCCGTGATTGTTGACATGACCTGTTTTGGCGGTAAAACCGGGGATCTGAAGCAATGGCAGAATCAGCATCTGCCTGACACGCCCCTGATTCTGCTGGCCAACCCTGCACAAGAGGCACAGGCCAGGGGCCTGTGTGCGGCAGGTGCGACGGACTATCTGCTGCGTGGCGAAACCAATCCTCGGTTGCTGGTGCGCACACTGGAATTTACCATCGAACGCCGCCAACTGCGGGGTGAACTGGCGGCGGCCCGGCTGGATCAGGAGCACCTGGCAACCCATGACCCGCTCACCGGATTGCCCAATCGTGCCCTGTTTCGTGATCGTCTGACCGCCAGTCTGCTGCAGGCAGAGCGCAATACAGAAAAATTGGCGGTGCTGTTCATCGATCTTGATCGTTTCAAATCAGTCAATGATACCTACGGCCATGATGCCGGTGATCGTCTGCTGAAGCAGGTGAGTGAGCGGCTGACGGCCGGTGTGCGTGGCCGTGATATTCTTGCCCGCTTGGGTGGTGATGAGTTTGGCTGTGTGCTGACGGGGATCGGTTCCCCGGCCAATGCGGAAAAAGTTGCGCGTCAGATTCTGAAGTCCCTGTCGCAGCCTATCGTCTTGAAAGAGCAGTTGGTGGCCTGCACGCCCAGTATCGGCATTGCTATTTATCCCAGCGATGGCGTGGATGCCAGTTTGTTGATGAAGCACGCCGATGCAGCGATGTACACGGCCAAACAGCAGGGCCGTGCCTGCCTGCGCTTCTTCAATGCCAAGATCCATGCAGAAGAGATCCGTCGCCTCACTCTGGAAGCCGATCTGCGTCATGCCATGGAACGAGGTGAATTTTCCATCCACTACCAGCCCATCCTTGATTCGAAGACGGGTACGGTGAAGGCCCTGGAGGCGTTACTGCGCTGGGAGCATCCTCAGCTGGGCATGATCCCACCGCTGGATTTTATTCTCTTGGCCGAATCCAGTGGCATGATTATTTCGCTGGGGGAATGGGTGCTACGGACTGCCTGTGCCCAGAACAAGGCTTGGCAACAGCAGGGCCTGGCGCCAGTGCGGGTGGCGGTAAATCTCTCCGCACTGCAGTTTGGCGATGAACATAGTCTGGTCGAAATGGTACGGGTGGCCTTGCAGGAAACCGGCCTGGAGTCGCGCTGGCTGGAACTCGAAATCACCGAAGGCGCCACCATGAATACCCCCAAGGCCACCATTGAGATCCTTACCGCACTGCGGGGTCTCGGTGTGCGCATCGCTATCGACGACTTTGGCACGGGCTATTCCTCACTCAGCTATCTGCAACGATTCCCCATTGATACACTGAAGATTGATCGCAGTTTCGTCAAAGATGTCATGGTTGATCGTGAGTCAGCGGCGATTACCCATTCCATCGTTCACCTTGCCCATTCTCTGGGGCTGGAAACGGTGGCGGAAGGTGTGGAGGGGGCCGGCCAGGAGGCCTACCTGCGCAAACTGAATTGCACTTATGTGCAGGGCTATTATTACAGCAAGCCGTTGCCAGTTGATGAAATGACCGTCAGGCTGCGCCAGGGTAACTTGAAATGGAAGGCTTCCACTACGGCGGAGGTTATCGATATTCATGCCCCCTGGAAAAAACAGATTTCTGCGGCACTTAAAACCAGTGATGGCTTGCCGGTGATGTCCGAGGTAGGGCAGAAGCTGCTGCACTTGATGCAGGATCCGGACGCCCATGTCCAGGATCTGAGCGATATTATTGGCAGTGATCCTGCCCTTGCGGCGCAGATTATCCGCTATGCCAATGCCCCATTTTTCGGATTTCAGGGGCGCATTGAGTCCATCGAAAAAGCGGTGATCACCGTGCTGGGTTACGACGGCGTCATGGGCATTGCACTGGGGCTGGTGGCCATGGGATCTCTGCCGGCCAGCGGCAAGGCCATGCTGGCACGCGAAGGTTTCTGGTGGAAGGCGGTGGCCGCCGGATCCATGGCCCAGGCACTGGCCTCACAGCGCCCCCTGCGCAAGCGCGTCAAACCCGGACTGGCCTATCTGTCGGCCCTGCTGCGTGATATCGGCCATCTGTTCCTGGTGAGTCAGTTCGCGGAGGCCTGTGAAGCCATTGCCGACTGTCAATTGCAGTCGCCGGATACCCCACGCGTGGATATTGAGAACCGTGTGCTGGGAATGGATCATGCATTCATTGGTGAGCAATTGCTGCGGTCCTGGCAATTGCCCGAAGAGGTGATTTCTGCGGTTTCCCGGCATCATAGCGCGGACTATAGCGGAGATTTTGCGGACTATGTTTATCTGCTGCAGGTGGCGGATATCCTGCTGGACCATGAGGCCGGGGATGAGCTTCGCGCTGAACGGCTGGATGGGGTGGTGAAACACCTCGGTATCGATACCGATTGCGTGGTTGGTCTCTGGGAGACAATCCTGCACGACCGTGAGGGTCTGGAATCCCTGGCCAGGCAGCTCGCCGCTTAAATCCAGTGTAGTGTCATGTACTAACGGTGCAATTTTATGTTGCGCAGCTTGTTTTTCTTGCAGTTCAGATGTGTGTCATCTTCAAAAATACAGGTCAGTGTGTGCTCCGTTTCCTGCCAGCCCTCGCGCACAGGGAGCTTCGCCCCGGAGCTGGCGAACTCCTCATCGGTGATGGTGATTTTCAGCACATTATTTCGGTATGAGATTGTGAATGAACCATCTTCCTTGAAGCGTGACAGGGTGGATTTGGTCTGAAAGTCGATATCCGCCATGCCAATATTACGCGTCAGAGCCTTTGATTCACACTCTATGCGGTTGCCCAAATCCTTGCAGTGGGTGGAGGCAGAGGGCAGGTATTCGACCGCCTTGCCGCGTTTTTGCCAGCCACCGGCCTGTATCCGCTGCTTAGTACTCAGCGGCGTGGGTGTTGTTGGGGGTGCCGCCGACTTTGTCTCCACGGCTTTTTTCTCCAGTTTTTTTGCCACATTAAGAGCTGTCTGGCGAAGGAGGGCGAGCTTCTCTTGTTGCTGCTTTTGCAACTGGGTTACGCGCTGCATGCCAGTGGCGGCCACATCATAGCCTCCTCTGAGGGCCCGCTTGTACCATTGCAGGGCTTTATCAAGATCCTGAGTCGTACCCAGACCGTTTTCATAGAGCGTCCCCAGGTAGTATTGGGCGCGCACATATCCCTTGTTGCCGGATTTCTTGAGCCAGTCATAGGCCTTTTGGAAATTCTTGCGGATGCCATTGCCGTTCAGATAGGCCACACCCAGCTTGTATTCAGCCTTTATGTTGCCTTTCTGGGTGGCTTTGCTGTACCAACTGAAGGCCTGGCGCGGATCCCTTTCGACGCCCCTGCCTTTTTCATACATCTCACCAATAGCGTATTGCGCCTTGGCGTCACCCTGTTCGGCCTTGGCAAGTTCAGCGTGGAATTTCTGTTACAGAATGTAATCTACAGCTGCCAGGGCTGCCGTGTTACTGAACACCATTGCCAGGACTAAAATGATGTATTTGGCCCATCTATACATAGTTACCTTCTTGTGTCATAGCCACGATTTCCATCATTACACATTTCATCGCCACACAATGACTTATCGGAACAGTTCGGCTTGTTCTTGAGGTGCTGTTTGTCTGGATTGTTCAATATCCTAGATTAATCAGTTGAGCGGCCTGTCCACTGGTTCTGAGTGTTCGTCTGGCGTATCTAAACCAAATACCTGTTTGGTTTTTGATCTTGCGGTGCTGTCCACTGGTTCTGAGTGTTCGTCTGGCGTATCTAAAGCTTCCGCTCCTGCTTACGCCCCCCGCCTCAGGGCGCCTACTTTTGGTACCTGCGTGGCCCAGGCCAACCTCTCGACCGGTTCCCGGTCTCACCTTCTCCATGCAGGCAAAGCTTCCGCTCCTGCTCACGCCCCTTACCTGCGTCCATGCAGGCAAAAAAATGAGTTAATGGCTTTGTTCCTTAACGATTTTTTTGCATAGTCAGGCGGGCGCTCAGAGCGGATGGGCAGGTCGTAGCGTCCTCACTCGGCAGGTGAAGTCTCGCTTTTAGATAAGTTTGTTTATTCCCATGTGCTTAGACTTACCTCGAAGCGGTCAATTGCGGATTCTAGCTTCAGGCGTCAATAGGTTGAATTTCATCGCGAAAAATGCAACGACTGCGCAGACAGTGGTCGAGCCAGTCGCCGAGAAAGTGGTTGAGTTGCCATTTTTCGTCGCGGTGATACATGCGTGGATTGGGGTAAGTATAGCGGGAATCCAGGCGGTGATGGCCCTGAAAGGCCAGGACTTCGGCGACATGGACATCGTGGTAGGTACGGACTTTCATGTGCAGGGAGGGCAGCCAGCGGCGGCTGCTGCTGCATTGTTGCAGTTGCAGGGAAAGGGTGGTGGTGTATTTGCTTTTCTCCAGGACTTCCACGGCCAGGCGTGTGTCGCCACGGCCCTGCAGGAAGAGCGGGGTGGTGATGTCGCGGATACCCGGAATGACCAGCAGCAACTTGGAGAAATTGCGTTCGTGCAGGCGCGTGGCGTTGTGCAGGCGGCGCTTGCGTATCACGGGCTGGAATGTGGAACAGGGCATGGCTGGATTGTCTGCAGTGGCGGCAAACGTCTATTGTTGCGCAATCCAGTCCTTCATGCGAGCCCGCAGGCGAATATGTGCCTGACTCAATAACTGACTGACGCGGGATTCACTGACGTTGAGCACACCGCCGATCTCGCGCAGATTGAGTTCGGATTCATAGTACAGAGCCACGGTCATCTTTTCCCGCTCCGGCAGGGTGGCAATGGCCTCGGAAAGACGTTCGCGGAAATGCTGTTTCTCCAGCTGGTCCTGCACGCCGGGCTTGGTGTCCATGATGGACTGGCCGATGGCGTCCTCGTCGATGCCGATCTCGTCCCAGCTCAGCACCCGGTGGGTGGAGACATCCTGCAGGGTCTTGAAATATTCCGTCTTGCTGATGCCCAAGGCCTCGACGACCTCTTCGTCGCGCGCGTCGCGACCTTCGCGGTTTTCGATCTCACGAATCGCACGGGTGATATCGCGCACCTTGCGGTGTACCGACTTCGGTGCCCAGTCGTTGCGGCGCAGCTCGTCCAGCATCGAGCCGCGGATGCGGATGCCGGCATAGGTCTCGAAGCTGGCGCCCTGATTGGCATCGTATTTTTTCGCCGCCTCCAGCAGGCCGATCATGCCGGCCTGCAGCAGGTCATCCACCAGCACCGTGGCGGGCAGGCGGGCCTTCAAATGGTAGGCAATGCGCTTCACCAGTGGCGCATAACGCATCACCAGTTCATCGTGCAGATTCTCCACCAGATTGTCGTACATGCAGCCCCTCGGCAAGGTATGGATGTGTTGCTACGGTCTGCCTTCTCAGCGGCAGAGGGGGAGGGATCTTTAGTGACCCACCGAGCAGGGGCGGATCAACGGATCAGATTTCGCGACGACCGGCAAAGGCGTGAGAGAGGGTGCCACCATCGACGTATTCCAGCTCGCCGCCGAGGGGCACGCCATGGGCGATGCGGGTACTGCGGATGCCCTGGACATGCACCATGTCGCTGATGTAATGGGCGGTGACTTCACCCTCCACGGTAGGGTTGGTGGCGAGGATCACCTCGCTGATGCCGCCGCTGGCCAGACGTGTCTCCAACTGGTCCAGGCCGATCTCCGCCGGGCCGATGCCGTCCAGTGGCGAGAGGTGGCCCATGAGCACGAAGTACAGGCCACGGTAGGCGGTGGACTGCTCGATGGCGCGCACATCGGCGGGGGATTCCACCACGCACAGCAGACCGTGGTCGCGGGTGGCGTTGGCGCACAACGGGCAGGTGTCCGTTTCACTCAGGGTGCGGCAGTGGTGGCAGTGGCCGATCTTTTCCGCCGCCTCCTGCAGGGATCGGGCGAGTTGCACGGCGCCATCGCGGTCGTGTTCCAGCAGGTGAAAGGCCATGCGCTGCGCCGACTTCGGGCCGACGCCGGGCAGGCAGCGCAGATCCTCGATGAGGCGGTTGATAAGGGGGCTGAATTCCAAGATTGTTGGCGGTAATAATTAATTAATAACAGTGAGTTAGAACGGCATCTTAAAGCCATCGGGGAGGTTGATGCCTGCCGTCATGCCGGACATCTTTTCCTGTGTGTTGGCCTCCACCTGACGCACGGCATCGTTTACCGCAGCGGCCAGAAGGTCTTCGAGCATTTCCTTGTCATCGCCCATCAGGCTGTCGTCGATGGAGACGCGCTTGAGGTCATGGCGCCCGGTCATAACCACGCTAACCATACCGCCGCCGGACTGGCCGGTGACCTCCATATTGGCCAGCTCTTCCTGGGCCTTCTTCATGTTTTCCTGCATTTCCTGGGCCTGCTTCATGAGCTTGCCGATACCACCTTTCATCATGATGTCTCACCTCGTTTTCGGTTTACAACGGGCGGGGATTATACCCGAGGGCGGGGTAATGATTCAGGTTTTTGACCCGCCTGTTCCCAAGAGTTTTTGTCGGAGCGGGCCATGCCCGCGAAATACGCCTTGCTTGCCACAGATGCGCAGAGGGCACGGAGAAAAACAAAGAAAACAAAGAAAAACAAATCAAT
>JAJRWE010000162.1 GCA_024276955.1 Gammaproteobacteria bacterium | reverse complement strand
TGGACCTGCGCGCCGATCAGCGTCAGGTCGAGGCCTCGGTCAAGGTGGTCAAGGCCGCCGACGAGATGCTCGGCAGCCTGCTTGACGTGCAGGCCTGATCCCCACGCGACACCATGCAGATCGGCGCAACTACCTCCGTCATTCCCGGCCCGCGGCCCGACGCACGCGCGCCGGCCGACGGCTCCCGCGCATCGGCGGAAAGGCCGCCACATCTCCCGGCGAGTCCCGCCAACTCAGCGAGGAACAGCAGGCCCAGGTGCAAACCTTGCAGGCCCGCGACCGCGAGGTGCGTGCCCACGAGGCAGCGCACATGGCCGCCGCCGGCGGACTGGCCCGCGACGGCGCCAGCTTCAGCTACGAAACCGGGCCGGACAATCGCCGTTATGCCGTCGGTGGCGAGGTAAGCATCGACACCTCGCCCGGCAAGACCCCGGAGGAAACGCTGCAAAAGGCCCAGACCATCCGCGCCGCGGCGCAGGCGCCGGCCAAGCCCTCGCAACAGGACCTCGCCGTCGCCGCAAGCGCCGGGCAGATGGCCGCCGAGGCGCGCGCCGAGCTGGCGGCACAACGCCCTTCAGAGCCGAACGATGGCCGCTCCAGCACCCAGGCCAGGGCCGTGGAAAGCTATGCCCAGGTGGCCAAAGGCCATACCTCGGAACGCGCCCTCAGCGGCATCGATCTCAGCGTCTAAGCCGACCCTGAACCCACAAAAAAAGCCGGTGTAGCAGCTACACCGGCTTTTTTGTGGGACTGAAATCGGCTGCGCCTTGATCAGGAGGGCAGGAAGTCGATCGGATAGGTGACGATCAGGGTTTCGACTTCCCGCGCGCCGAAATTAAGCATCTTCACGCGCGCCACCAGCTTGCGCTCCAGGCGGGGACTGTTCAGCTCGCTGGAAATGACCTTGCAGGCCGTGACCTTACCCGACGGGGCGATGGTGATTTCCAGCACCACCTTGCCCTGCAGGGTGGGATCCTTGCGCAAGGCACGGCTGTAAAGTGAATAGATGGCGCCCTTGTTGCGATCGAAGACCAGCGAAACCTCTTCGTAGGTACGCGACGGTTTCTTCCCATCCTTGGCGGTAGACATCGCCGGGGCAACCGCGGCCACCATGTCCACCGGACTCTCGACCTGAGTACTCTGACGACCGGCAAGATTTGTGCTGCCGACACCACTGCTAAGATTGGCGGTATTGATGCCGCCACTGCTGCTCACGCCGGAGGTAAGGATCCTGCGCTCACGTTTCTTCGCCGCCGCCCCACCCTTGGAGAGTGACTTACCCTTGTTCAGTTTGGGCGCAACGGGCGCATCGCGCAGATCGGCCAGATCATCGGTAAAGGCCAGCAGGCCTGCGCTGGCAGCCTTTTTACGCGCCTCGGCGACCCGGTCAACCTTGGGCTTTGGCTTCGGTGGTTCGACCTTTTTCGGTTTGGGCTCTTCCTTTTTCTTCTCCGGCTTTTTCTTCTCTTCTTTTTTCTTTTCTTTTTCCTTTTCTTTCTTTTTCTCTTCCTTCTTTTTCTCGACCTTTTTCGGCTTTGGCTTGGGCTTGGGCTTCTGCTTATCCATCACCAGCTGCGCCAGCCGTGGCGGCAATTCCTTGACCTTGTTGCGGTCTTCCTTGGGAACGGGAATAAATGGAGTGGCGACACTCAGCAGCAGGGCAAGCGACATCACCGTAACGATGACAATCTTCAGGCGACGGTCTTCTTCCGCGACACGCGTCCAGGGCAGAATGAACTGGCGATAGACGCTACTCACAACCTGATTACCCCTTGTCTTCCGTCTTGCGCATGACGGCCAGCGAGATGTTGCCGTAACTGGCCTGGGAGCAAGTCAGCATGATGCGCTTCAATAATTTGAAGGGGATAGTCTTGTCACCGAGGATGGTGACTTCGCGGATCACCGGCTTACCATCGACCTGCGGGGCCTGGCCCAGTTTGCGCCCGGCCAGACGTACCAGCTCTTCTTTCAAGGATTTGATCTCGCCGTCTGCGCTCTTCATCACGTCCTTCACATCGGCCACCTTGCGCCCCTGTACGACGATGTCCCTGTCACTCACCATGATCACCACGGTCTCTTTGGGCAACTGCTCGGCGGTGGATTGCGGCAGCTGGATCTGCTTGGCATTGGGCAGATCCTTCACCGATGACGAACTGATTAGCAGGAAAAACACCAGGATGGTGAAGATATCCATCAGCGATACCATGTTCAGGGCTGCGCCCTTCTTGGTGCGGGCGTGGTGCCGGCTCATGCGCTTGGCGCGACGGGAGGCCTTCACGGTGCGTCACCAATGGCGATTTGCGGGAATAGTTCCTTGCGCACCACCGAGGCGGTTTCCAGCACCTGGACCTCGCGCACGGTGTCCATCACCTGTATCAGGGTGTCGTAAGGAATCTCGGGTTCCAGCAACAGGCTGATGTTCTCTTTCTTGGGATATTTCAACTTGATGGCGATCAGCAGGTCGGACAGGGCCTTGAAGTCCTGCTGGCCTGCCTTGAGCGGGATGCGCTTGATAACACCACCGAGGGTGTCGGCCACCACCAGGCTGTCCTTGCGCACGATGACCTCGAAATTGCGCTCTTTCTTCTGCTTGTCGGTCTGCTGCTGGCTATCCGGCGGCAGATTGAGCTCGAGAATGGCCAGATTCGAGAACACGGCAGACAGCAACAGGAACGGCACCAGCACCACCATCAGGTTCATGAAGGCGGTGATATCCAGTTCGGGCACGCTGCGGCGGGCGCGCCTCACTCGGGCTCTGACAGACATCGCTATCGATTCCGCTTAGTCAACGCTTCGGTGGCTGGGCTGACGGTGTTCGGTAATAACATTGAGGAATTTCACCGTGGCCATTTCCATGCTGTCCACCAGCTCGGTGGTCTTGGTCTGCAGCACGGTATACATGAGCAGCAGCGGAATGGCGGCCATCAGGCCGAAGGCGGTGGTGTTCATGGCCACCGAAATACTGGCGGACAGCAGGTCGGCCTTGTCGGCGGGGTTAGCATTGGCCACAGCGGTAAAGGCCTGGATCAGGCCGATGATGGTGCCCAGCAGGCCCAGCAGGGTGGCGATGTTGGCATAGGTGGCAAGGTAGTGGGTACGCTTTTCCAGGCGTGGGATGATTTCCATCAGTCCCTCTTCCATGGCCATCTCGATGTCGTCACGGCGCTTGGTGGCCTGCAGGCGGGTCAGGCCGTAGGCGAGGATCTTGCCCACATCACTCTTCGACTTGCTGCTGATGGCCATCGCCTGCTGGAAGTTATTGGCCTTGACCAGCGGGGTCAGTTTGTCCCACATGCTGCGGTTGATCAGCTTGGCCCTGGTCAGGTAGAAATAACGCTCCAGGCCGATGGCCGCACCCAGCGCAAATACCAGTATGATGGGATACATGAATACCCCGCCCTCTTGGAAAAACTTCACGATCGCGTTCGCGCCATCCATACCTTATCTCCTCACAAATCGTAGTCAGGCATGGTTGGCCTGAGTCGATGACTTCATGCGGTTATGCCTGAAGCCCAACAATGCCGCAAATTCCTGCGGGCTGCATTGACTGAATTCACATTTATTGGCCAGGTATCGCACTCTTGTTGAGACACCTGACAGGGCTGACCCAAGAAGGTCGGCCAAAACGACGCCGAACTTTAGCGCAGAAAACCCTTTAGCGCATCCCCGGAGAACCACTAATCCACATAAAGTAAATCGTAGTAAGCCACCTGCCGGCGAAATACCTCGCGATCGACAGACACCCACTTGGCCGAAAAGGATTCGCTGCCTGCGCCGGCAACCAGCGCCCCCAGCCGCGTGCTCTTCCATGGCACGATGTAGAGCACCTTGGGCAGTTCACGCGAACCCTTGATGGCAACGGCATCCATGTCCAGTCGATCTTCGGCGCTAGCCGGGGAGCCCAGCAGCAGGACACTGATCATCACTAAGACAAACGATAACAACGCCACATTCAGAGGCGTTGTTATCGTTTGTCTTGGTATATCGGCCAGTCGCATCATTTCTTGGCTCCGCTGCGCCGGCTCAGGTCGACGATCCACTTTGCCACCTGCTTGTCCTCGCCCTTGGTCAGCTTCTGGTATTGCTCGTATTGCGCCAACGCCTGCTTGAGCTTGCCCATGTAAAGCTCCAGCAGGATGCCGTAGTTACGATGCACATAGGCGTACTCCGGGTCGGCCTTGATGGCCCGCTGGTAAAATCCGGCGGCCTCTTTGAAGTCCCCTTTGTCACGATTGATCACACCGAGATAGTCAAGGCTGACGGCATTCTTCGGCTTGATTTCCACCGCGCGCAGAAAGGCGGCCTCGGCCTTGTCCCGTTTGCCAGCACGAAAATAGAGGATGCCAAGATTGGCCTGCGGGCCGGAGAACTGCGGAAAATCCTGCGTCATCTTCAACAAGATCTTCTCGGCCTGGGCATCCTTGCCACTGGCCATGGCCTTCAGCGCGGCATCAAAGGCTGCACTGGCTACGGGGTCTACGGCAGGCCCAGCGGTTTCCGCACTCTTTTCCTCAACCTCTTGCGGCCCGGTTGCGGCACAACCCACAAACAGCCCGGCGACTATCAAGACCAGCAACACGCCGACCCATTTCCGTCCAGGCACGGACGGCCCTCCAGCAATAACAGTCAATAGATTTCTCCGCTCATTGGCTCACTCTTTTCCATCTTCGCATAACGGAAAGGGCTTAACTCCTTGAGCCTGTTAAAACTCTTCTGCACCCACTCATCATAGGTGCCATCAGCAATACGTTCGATATTGGACTCGTGGATGGTAATGGACTTCTCCTCAAACGGGTAGGCCTGCTCTTCGAGGAGAATATCGTACTGTTCCATCTCCTCCTCACTCAACCCGGCCGGGCGTTGCGAAGCCATCAGTGCAGCCCCGAAATCCGCATAAATCTCCGCCAGGATATAAACGGAGGCGGTGGTCACCCCGGCAACACCATAGTTGGCCGTCGCGGTAAAAGTGTCCACCGCCAGTTTCATTTTCTCTTTCTTGCGCTTCAGGTTCTGCTGCAGCGGCTCCACCAGCTTGACACGCTGATAGGCCTCCAGTACCGGCTGTGCCAGCTCAAAGGCCGCCTTGGCCGCCAGATAGTGCATGCGCTGCGTACTTTCCTTACCCGCCGCCTTTTCCTGACGAACGATCTCTTCCTGCCAGAAGTGTTTCGAGGCGACATTTCCGGCATTACCGTAAATAGTCACCAGCGTCTGTCGCACCTCCATCGCCTGCTCCAGCGGCTGCGGGTATTCGTCGATATAGCGCTCATAGCCTGCCAGGACCTTGGCCACATCACCGGTTTTTGCGTACAACTCAATGGTTTGCCAGAGCGCCTCGCGGCGCAGTTCCGGGTCCTGCTCCAGACCGATGTAGCGCTCCAGTTCCTCGGCTGCCCTGGACGACTGATCGGTCTTCTGATACGCCAGAACCAGGTTCTGCGACACCTTGATCAGCAGTTTGCTGGTCGGGTTCAGGTCACGAAAATTCCCCAGCGCTTCGATGGCGGCATACCATTCCCCGCTACTCAACAGGCTGGAGGCAATATCGAACTCGGCGACCTCGGCAACGGCCGAATCCGCATCCACGCGCGAAAACTGGGCAATCGCGCCCTGTACATTACCCTTCGCCTGCATCAGCTCACCCTGTTTGTACACCGCAGCAGCCAGCCCCTCTTTCAGCAGTTTGTGCGAGACCGTATCTTCAGCCGGCGTTAGGCTAAGCGCCACCTTATAGGCCACCTCCGCGCGCGAATAATCCCCATTTTCAAACTCCGCGCGGGCAATGATCTTCCACGCCGTGCGTCGGGCCTCGGGTGATGTCTCGGTGGACAATTCAAGAATCTGCCGTGCGGCCACCGCAGCCTGATCATATTTTTTCAGCGCGAACATATTTTCCGCCGCCTTGGTCAATACGCTGGCGGCGCGTGAATCGTCGGGAAAGGTCTTGCCGAAACGCAGGGCGCTGCCCACCGCCATACGGCTCCAGGTTTCCCGCTCTTTTCCCGTCAGCTGTTTTTCACGCTCGGTATAGGCCAGCAACGAGGCATAACCCGCCTCGGCGTCTTTGCCGAAGCGGATATATTGATAGGCGGTTTTTTCAAATTCCCTGGCCGCCGCCTCAAACTGCCCGGCCTCAAACAACAGCTCGGCATACAGGAAGTTCAGCTCCTTCGCCGTGGGGCTCTTGGCAAACCATTTCAGGTGCTGCTTGTACCAGAGAAAGGCACGCTGATAATCCATCGGCTTCTTGCTTTTCTGCGCCTGTGCATGCAGGTGACGCGCCACATCTTCCGAATTGCTGCGCAACAGGGGGCGCAGTCGCGCCAACACCGTTTCTTCCTGATCCAGGTGTCGGCGCCAGAAATTGCCATTGACCCGATAGCGCCGCACGAATTCCTGCTTGGCCTTGATCATCAGCTGGGAATAGCCGGCATCGGCATAGGCCTTCACGGCCTTCAGGTCAAACTCAAAGGCCTGATCATGCATGGGAAAGTCACGCGCAAAGGCAATGTAGCTCGCTGCCGCATCCTGCACCCGATCCTGGGCGAGATAGAAGTCGCCCATCGCCTGATAAAGGCGCATTTCATAATCACGGTGGCCGTAATCCTCGAAATAGGCCTTAATGCCTTGCGTACCATTCAGCTCCTTGAAGCTGAGGATGACCACGCGGAAGACATCGTTGAGCAATTCTTTGTCGCCGCGGCTGAGGTGGCTGTCATCATCGATAATACGGCCATCCGCTTGCCGTAGCTTGCGGTCGATAAGGGCAAAAAAGGAATCCAGCGCACGCTTGTAGTGCTCCTGCTTGAAGGCGGACCAGCCACGCTTGGAGAGAGACTTCTCGTAATAGCGGGACTTCGGCCCCACCTCCAGCACCTTGCCATAATCAAATTCCGCCTGCTTGAATTGGCGCATATCAAACAGCATCTCGGCGCGACGGAAGTGCAACTCATCACGGTTTCCCGCCTCCGGTCGCAGGTCGAGCAGGGCCTGCAGGGTATCCAACGCCTCCTGGTGCCTGCCCGCCTGCTCATAGGCCTTGGATAACTGGTACAGCAAGATGGGTTCCTGAGGGCCGCCACGTGCAACGTTCAGGGCATCCTCGTAGAGCTTGATGGCGCCACGATAGGTCACACCTTTCAGGGTATCGATATCGGCACCCTCACCTTCGGCCATGTGGTCGAGCACCTCCATCTGGCGCTGGCAACGCTCGTCACTACGCTCCATTTCCAGATCCGCCAAACGCCGCATGGCCTCGACTTTCTGTTCTTTCTCCGAGGAACTGGCGGCAAACTCCCAGTAGTTGTCCATGGCCTTGTCGCGCGCACCGAAGATGGCGGCATCATCCTCGATCTGGATGTCCAGTTCACCGAGATCACCCAGCGTCTCCTCGGTGCTGGCGCAGGCCGATAGCAACAGCAGCACGCCGAGGGGCAGGTAATGGTACAGACGCATTAGACCACCTCTAATAATGGCTTGCGCCCTTCGGGGCCGTTGTTAAAGACGCCCATCACTTGCCACCCCAGCGCTTGGCGGCGTAATCATAGATCTGCGCAATGGAAAAACGTGTCTCGGCGGTGTAGGCCTGAATGCGCTTGCGGCGCTGCTCTAACTCCTGCAGGGCAAGGAACTGTATATGGGCCTGTAATTTACCGGACAATGTGGTCAATCGGGTCTCCAGGGTGACGGCGCGCGCCAGTAATGCCTCGCGGCTCGCGGGCGGAAGACCGTCGTCCGCCTTGATCTGTGACGTCCAGCGGGTGATTTTCTTCAATGACAGGCCCGCCCGCACGTAGCTCCTGAGTGTTTCCTGAAATTCGTGGGTAGAGAACAGCTTCCACAGGTGGGAGGCGCCGGATGCCTTGGGCAACGCCGGCAGCACGTCACGATCGAGGACATCGTCGGCACTGAAACCCGCGGCCAGGGCACGCACCATGTCGCCATTATTGACCTGTCTCTCGACCTTGCCGACACGCTCCAGCTCCAGCTCGAACACACTCAATGCCTGCTGGTAATACTGTAACGCCTGTTTGTAAGCGTTCAGCTTGCCGAAACCATAGGGCACCGCCAGCAGGGCATCCTGCACCAGCAGATCGGCGGAATCGCGTTTGCTCAGCTTCAACCACGGCACCAGCGCCTTCTTGTATTCTTCCTGCGCCGCCCAGGCGCGCCCCAGTCCCATCAGTGCGGTGTTCGACACCGGCCCGGTGAGCCGCCCCTTCTTGAAATAGCCGGTTGCGGCATCGATATCACCAGCCTCCAGGCGGTCATAGGCCAGAGTAAGATTGGCCTTGTCAGACAGGGTGCGCAGGGTAGGGTCTTTGATATTCTGCTTGCTCAGGGATACCAGCAGTTCACGCGCCTCGTCCTCGCGCCCCAATCGAAACAGGGTCACGGCAAGATTGAAACGCCCATAGTCCACCCAGTCCGAACGCTTTTTACGCCCTTTCAGCAGCGTCCGCAGACGTTGCTCCGCCTCAGCCAGACGCCCTGAGCGCAGCAGCAACTCACCCTCTCGCAGTAGACGCTCCTGCTGCGCAGCCCCGCTCAGTGAGCCACGGATATGCGCAAAGGCCGCCAACGCCGCCGCGTCCTCACTGCGCCGGTAATGCAGGCGCCCGAGCTGAAACCAGGCCGCATCCGCCTGCTCGCCACCCGCCTCGCCCACACGCTGCAAGGCCACTTCCGCCGGCAGATCCAGTCCCTGCTGCAACAGCATGTCGCCCAACAGCAGATCCGCCGACCGCGCCTGATGATCCAAAAAACCCTGCCGGCGTTCAGCCTGCAGGCGGGTCAGTGCGGCCAGCGGTTCACCCAGACGGGCCTCGAAATGCGCCGCACGGATCTGTGGGTCAAGCAACGGCGCCGCCACCGCAGGCGGGGCCAATAACAGGCCAGTCAGTGCCACCAGTGGTGCAATACCTCGCATCGGCATGGTTAGTTCCACTCCCGAAGCGAGAATTTAGGAAAAGGCTGTTCCTCATCCTGCGACAATTCCAGCTCCACCACCCGCCGCGTCCCGCCACTGCGGAAGGCCCAGCGGACCTCACGTACCACCTCTTCTTCCTTCGCCTTGCGCACCTTACCGACCCAGCGGGCCACCAGTTCGTGCTGGCCGGCCGGCAGATATTTCAACAACAGACGGTGCGCGCCCCCCTCGGCAAGGGCCTTGATCTCCGCCGCGCTGTATTCGTGAAAGGCGGCGAAATCACCGTCGATCTTCACCTGTACCGCCGCCAGCTCGAAGCGCTCGTCCGGTAGCAGAGAAACCAGCACCAGCAGTTGATCCCGCGGTGCTGGCTGCCGGGCGATCTCCCATTCCACGGCCAGATCCTGCACCTCGGCAAACAGCTGGCCAGCCTCGTGCAACAGTTGCATGGCGTCCACCGCAGGCTCATGCGCCTCTTCTTGTGCCCAGAGCGAACCCGCCAGCACCAGCAGACAGAGCGAAAAAAACATTTGCCGTATCATTATGCTTACCCATTACAGATTTCCTGCGCAGGATACCTTATTCCCTTACCCGGAGAAAAAGGTGGTTTACCCGGAGCCTCTTGCAGAACTCTGAGTGGCAATCCCACTTTGAGTCCATTTCCGGGATGGAATGAGCTGCATGGTGGTTCCATGGAGCGAAATTCCAGCTCGGAAATAGGCCAAAGCGGGAAAGCCGATCGCCGCTCATGAGTTTTGCAAGAGGCTTCCCGGATAACGCGAAGGAATATTTAATCTCTGAGGGTTAGCGGCATTTCGGCTTGGCGCCATTAATCTACCCACGGCTCGCTAATATAGGATTTCGGCTTATAATCTTCGATGTTCTACTCTAAAATAGGCCGCCACCGCAGCAGTATCACCCCACCCGACAATGGAACCAAACGCGACACCACAGCGTTAAATTGAAATAGCTCCCAGATTTGCCCAGCCAGGATTACTAACCCGATGTACCAAACCCCCGAACACGGCGGCCCCGCAATCTATGCCTCACCCAAGGCCTCTCCTACCGCCCCGGTCCGCAGATCTCTCTCGGTGAAGACCCGCGCGTACCTCGGCGCCGCCTTGATCATCGTGCTGTTTCTCGCTATCTCGGCGATCAACCTGAGCCTGGCAAAGTTCTACTATCAGCCCCAGACCGGCAACGGCCTCACCCCCCGACTGCAGGCCACGGCTCAACTCATCGAAAGCCGCCTGAGCTACCTGCGCGAACTCATCGAGCATATCGCCCGACAACCCACCACGCAGGACCTCCTCGACCTCGACGACGCCGACGGCGCGCAGCGCTGGGCCATGCAGGTACGCCGTTTCCTGCCCCAGGCCAGCGGCGTGGGCCTGCTCAACGGTAACGGCAACATACTCGGTGAACCCGCCAGCCAGCACCTCGGCCCATTATGTCTGTCGGATCTGGGTCAGTTGAGCCAGGGCAACCACGTCAAGTCACCGCCAGTGCATCAGGGGATTCCGCAGCTGGCCCACTTCGACCTCACCACCCCGGTGCTCGACGAGGCCGACAACCCCCTCGGCCTGCTCTTCGTCAGCTTCGGTCTGGACTACCTGCAAGCACTGCTACGCGACCACAGCCGCAACGACGAGCAATTCGTACTGCGCGACGGCCATGGCGATATCATTACTCAGTGGGGCAGTCTGGCATCGGACACCACGCCACACAGCGCCAGCCAGTCTATCCGCCACAGCAACTGGCAACTGCAACTCACCGAGGCAGCGCCCAGCCACTCCAGCTCCGGCTTCCTCAGCCTGGTGATCTTCAATATTTCCGCCTTTCTGCTCATCGTCGGCAGCCTGGCGTTGCTGGTCCGCCGTCACACCCGCCGGGTCGAAGGCGATTTTCAGCAGGTGCGCAGCCATATTGAGCAACTGGCCTCCGGGCGCGCCGATGCCAAGCCCCCATCACCCGGCCTGAGCGAGGCCGCCCGCATCCTGCCCGCACTCAGCGACATCCGCCACAACCTCGGCACGCAACAACAGCAGCTGATACGACAAAGCCGCACGGACCCCCTCACAGGCCTCGCCAACCGTCGCCAGTTCAATGCTGAATTCGCCCGCGCCTACGACTTCGCCCGCCGCAGCATACCGGTGTGCGTGGTGCGCATCCGGCTGCACGGGATCGACACACTGCCGGAGAAGACTGCCCGCCACGCCGTCAAGCTACTGGCACAAACCCTGTTGCAGGTGAGCCGCAAGATCGACCTCGCCGCACGCCTCGGCGACGACCAGTTCGCCCTGCTGTTGTTCGGCGCCAAGCGCGACGGCATCAAGCCCTGCCTGCAGCGCCTGCGCGACAGCTTCCACGACCAGCAACATACGCACCCGGACATTGCCGATGACGAAACCTGCACCCTGCGCTGTGGCTACACCCTGATTCATCGCCACCGCGACAATGACCCGGGGCAGGTGCTGGCGCGGGCCGAACAAGCGCTCCGCGAAGCCGGTGACGAACGGCAGGTTATCGAAAAATAACCCGCACTCATTAACCGTTCAGCCCATACCCGACAGACACTCAACAACCATCCGCCAAAGCTGGAGAGTTAGTTTTACGGACTAGCAAGTCCGAATACGGATCGCACGGCCCGTTCTTAATCCAGCCCGGCAATGATCATCAAAATGCCCTGTAAGATACAGGTGATCGGTAGCGAACCACATCGTTCGTGTGAGACCGGGATTTGAGCGCTGGCCATTGAGGGAATCTTCGTTCTCGACCGATGCGGTTCGCAGGCTCGCTGAATGCGCCTACTGTCGCCTCAGGGCGCCTACTTTTGGTGGTGCCCTGAACGCTGACAGACCAACTGTATCCGTCAATATAACCTTGTTGGAGTACTAGTGTAGTGTCGGCTTGTCTTTCATGTCGCCGTGCACGGTGCCGTTGGAAACAGCGAGAAAATCCAGGCTCAGCAGATCAAATGCTCCAACGGCATAACCATGATCATAGGCGTGGCGGAGCATATCTTTCATCTCCACGAGTGGCATCGTGCGTTACCTTACGAAAGGGCTGTCACAGCAGGTCGATAATCTACCGGATGTAAGGCATCCCCACTGTCAACCGTGGCTGTATCAGACTTCCTTTGGGGTGGACATGCATCACACCTTAAGCCGACGGGTTTTCTGCACCAGGCGATAGAGTGAGCGGGCGTTGTTGAAACGCAATACCTGCTCCAGAGGCACCCAGCGAACCTCATGTGCTTCATCACTGCCAGGCAACGGTATCCGGTCATCAATCTCGACAAGAAAACGGGGGTCGAAATGCTGGTGGCGCGGATCGTGTTCACTGGCATGGATGGTGTGCACGTCCACATCGAAGATATCTTCGCTCAACAGTTTGATCTGCGACGCATCGACGCCGGACTCTTCGGCGGTCTCCTTCAATGCCACGCTGACGATATCGGTCTCGCCATCGGCATGGCCGCCGGGCTGCAGCCAGAGACCCAGTTTACGGTGATGCAGCATCAATACATGGCTGCGTGCCGGGTTAACCACCCAGGTTGAAGCGGTGACGTGACCGGGCTCGAGGCTACGGTCAAAACAGTTTTCATGTTGCAGGATGAAACGTCGTGTACGCTCAACCATCGCCGCCTCTTCCAGGTAGGGCGTTTTATAGCGCGCCAGCAATTGTAAAAGCTGTTGTCGATGCATCTCTCTAGGACTGTTGTGATTCGGGTTAAATGCCGGAAAGATTCTTTATGGCCTGTATTGCGGCATTGGCGGCGGCATCAATATCCGCCTCTTTCCCGGCCAGTGTGAGGCGGCCAAACGCACCGACTGCACGGGCATCCACCAGGGTGATATTGGCGGCCTTTTCGGCCTCGTTGGCGGCATAGACGACATAGCCTGCCGGTTCTGTCTCAAGAATAAACATGCTCTGTCCCGGCAGGATCATCGAGCCCCGGCGATCCTGTCGGTTGATCAGAACG
>JAJRWE010000161.1 GCA_024276955.1 Gammaproteobacteria bacterium | reverse complement strand
GCCAGTCATATTGAAGCAGTCTATACTTTTGAAGGTTTAGGTTTTCACTACGGGCCGGTAGTGGGTTATTCAAGAACCAGTGAAGAGCAGCATTACACTGTTGGCGTCCATTTTGGTATTCCGTTTTAATATATTAAAACGGCACAAGGGGGCAGTTCGCACGCCGTCATCGGCAGCGTGTCTAGCGGGTTAAAGTCCCGTCCGGAGAATTGCTCATTCACCCTGGTAGCACTGCGGAGCAGCACATGATTACTCATGCACTGTAAGTTCCGCGAAGGCAAAACTACAGGCCGCAACGCAAGTGAATCTGTATTAGCCTCGTTAACCTTTAATATCTACTGACAGTACGCTGTCAGTAGTACCTGTCTATAGTTAATGCTCAATCCAAGAGCATGAGATTAGGTTATGTCAAGTAACGATGCTGTGAGTTTGCCATTGTCGAATGGGATTTCTGGTTTTTCTGGAATGGAGTTTGGGACATTCAAACTTAAAGAAGGTGTATCAGAGTCTGAGAAATATCTTGAATTTATTGACCCCGAGTCCGTAAATATGTCTTTTTGGACAAGGATCAAATAAAGGCCAAAAAAAATGCTTCTCGTGTAATAACCGGGGAGGTTTTGGAAAATGTGTTGCTTGTGCCAGCCTGCGGACTGCGTTGTCACGAACCTGTATTTGCCTGGCAGGGCATGACGGCCTCCGTGCGTGGCAGGCGCAGGCAGATGTCGCCGACCTCGTCGGTGCGCAGTAGTTGCCCGCCTGTGGCGCGCAGGCGTCGCAGGGTGTCGGCGTGCGGATAGCCGCGCAGGTTGTTGCGGTTGACAGAAATAATACTGTAGGCCGGTTGCACGGCGGTGAGAAAGGCCGCGTCGCCGGCGTCACTGGCGCCGTGATGACCGACCACGAGCACATCTGCGGTGAGCCTTTTTTTCTGCTGCAATAGCGCGCCTTCCACCTCCTTGCCGGCATCCCCCATGAGCAGTGCACTGCGTTCGCCGTGGCGGACGTGGAGCACCAGTGAATGTTGGTTGAGGTTGTTGTTGGTGAAATCGGCAGGCCATAGCACCTCAATGCGGGCGTCGTCCCAGGGCAGGGTGTCACCCGCGGTGAGCCGGCGGCGCAGGGGATCGGTGGACAGGGCCTCGTTGACCCAGCGCACCATGTCCGGCGAGACGTCGGGCGGCAGGGGGTGCTGGGCGTCCAGCACCGGGGTGTCCGGCCAGGCCTCGCGCAGGCGGAAGTAGCCGCTGGCATGGTCGGGATGCAGGTGGCTGAGGATGAGCAAGTCCAGATGGCGGATGCCGCTTTCGGCGATGGCGCGCAGCACCTTCGGTGCCTGCCCGGCGTGGCCGGTGTCGATGAGGATGCCGTGATCGCCGTGCTGCAACAGTACCGCCTGTCCTTCGCCCACGTCCAGCACCCGCAGGCGTAGTTCTTCCGCCCCAGTGCTGGTGACGAGGCCGACGAGGGCGAGCGCGGCCAGCCAGCGACGCATCAGCGGCGGCCCAGCCAGGCCAGCAGCAGGCCGCCGCCCACCGCCAGCAGATTGAAGCCCACGTCGCGCCAGTCACCGACCCGATCCGGCAAGGCCCACTGCAACAGTTCGTCGAGGCCGGCGGCGGCCGTGCCCAGTAACACGGCCAGCCAGATGGGAAAGGCGCGGCCCGCGGCCAGGCCGAAGGTGCCGAAGACGAGGAAGTGCAGACGTTCTTCTACTGCCGGCAGGGTGAGTGGCAGCAGGCCGAACAGGGCCAGCGCCCAGCTCAGATGCCAGAGGCGACGGTAGCCGCCGAGCCGCACCTGCTGGAACAGGACGACGATCACCAGCAGCAGGGTTGGGATGGCGATGAGCCAGGCGAGGATGCCCATGTCGAGGTGTTCATGGGCCAGGGTTTGCAGGCGCCGGCCATAGATGGACAGGGCCGGGATTATGGCCAGTGTCAGCAGCCAGGCAAGCAGCCAGCGTCGTTTCAGAGAAGAGGCTTTGTTGGTAGACATGTCGCGATTGTGCCAGATTTTTTGGGGCGACCCTAACCCAGATGTACTGGATCAAAGGAATGTGCACGAAATGGTTTTCCACAGAATGTACGGGAAATCATTTCTAATTCTACTTTGTTATATTAGATATCAATAAAATCATGGCATTACGGATTTAATGCCTATTTCGTAACGACTTACACCATGAAGAACATGAAGCGCATAAAGGTTCACAGAGCAAAGTTTTCGATACCCTGCTTCAGCAGCTTCACAGTAAAATTAATCAGGAAACTCTGTTGTTTTTTTGCGAGTTGTTAGATAGGTCAGCAATTGTGCCTCATGGATATCCGGCAATGTTTCTACACTTTTCAGCGCCAATACGATCTATACGATAGCCACAATCAAGGTGAACAGCTTTGTATGCAACAGATAGTGGCTACTCAAGTTGAAAACAAATTTTCCGCAATGAGTGCTCAGGTGCCAGGCATTGTTGACAGGTGGTCTCCAACAAGCATGAGCCAGGCACCTTGTGAACATCGATGACAGCACCAATGGCCCTGCACTACTACCTTTCAATACTTCACGCTCTCCATGTTCTTCATGGTGTAAGTAGCCAATTTTAATCGCTGAGGACTCCCCACAGAAACCTGGTGGGGTGGGCAGGTTTTTCATGCCCACGGGGAATATGCGCCAACCGCGTGGGCACAGAAAACGTGCCCACCCTATAATGGCTGGGTTGAAGGAATGTGCACGAAATGGTTTTCCACAGAATGTACGGGAAATCATTTCTAAGGCATTAAAATGAGCCACCGAGATTCAGGTAAATCTGCTCCGTGCCGTCGTCGTCCAGCCCGTAGGCGTAGCCCAGGCGCAGATCCACGGGCAGCCAGTAGCCCAGTACCACCGTGGCGGTGAACTCGGCGCCGAGACCGGATTTCAGGTCAGCCATGGCGAAGCGGTCATTCCAGGCATCGCCGGTATTGAAGAACAGCGTGCCGTGCAGGCGGTGCACGCCGACGGGGGGCACCATCCAGCCGCGTTCGATGAGGGCGATGGGGAAACGCCATTCGACCTCAAGCAGTCCCATGCGCCGGCCGGTGAGATCGCGCAGGCCTTCGGAATAGCCGCGCAGGGCGTAGCGGCGGTGGTTGAAGAGGGCATCCGTGGGACCGAGGGCGGCGGCGCGTGGGTCGCTGGGGACGGTGTTCGACAGGCTGCCGCCAAGGCGGAAGGGACGCGGTTTGTCGCTGGCCCAGCCGGCCACCAGGCGCGCGGCAAGGACGTGTTTGCCCCGCAGGTCGATAAACTCGCGCCAGTCCAGGGTATAGACCTGGCCACTGGAATCGCTGTCGAGGAGGTCGTTGTCCTCAGCAATCAGGCGCAGCTGGCGGCCGTTGCTGGGACTGATGGAACGGGCATAGCGGCGGCTGGAGTCATAGCTGACGGCGAGGCCCAGCAGCTGGTCGCGGATTGTCGGCTGGGGGGCGAAGCCGGGCAGGATGCGCTTGTCCGATTCAGTCTCGGAGACCAGCCCCGCATGCAGGGTCCAGCGCCGGTCGTAGCGGAAAAAGGGCCACAGGGCCTCAAGGGTGAGGCTGTCGCTGTCACGGTAGTGTACGGGATTGTCGTTGCTGTCGCGCAGGCTGATGACCTGCCGTTCGGCGCTGAGTTTGAGGGTGGGATTCCAGCGGTCGTAGATATAGCCGATGCGACCGACGAACCAGTCATTTTTTACATCACGGGCAAGTGACAGATTGTAGTTATGTCGATTCAGCGGGTCGTTGCCGGAGGTCGTGAAACCGAGTTCGCTACGATCATCGCTGAAGGCGAACCAGGGCAGCCACCAGGTGGGGGCGATGCGCGGCAGCGGGCTGTAGTCGCTGATTTCGCTGTTGGCGACGTGG
>JAJRWE010000014.1 GCA_024276955.1 Gammaproteobacteria bacterium | reverse complement strand
GGTCTGGCCGGCCACTCGACAGTTTCGAAGCCGTGCTCAATTACATCCGCTCAACCACGACCAGCACAGGCCTTGAAGTCACAGCCCACCTTGTTGATTAGGACTACGAAAAGGGCCTCAAGATTACCGACAACTAGATGCACGCACTACCCATCACTTGGCATGACTCCCTACCCAAATGGAACTACACTCTCGCATCATGCGCTACCTGAAAGTATGGAGTTATTTTTGCGTGGTTCTTGATATGTATTAACTTGCAAGCAATTGTTCCAGAAGGCTTTATTCTGGAGCAATTCTTGGCAAATACATAAAGTCTAAGTACCTGTTCCTGCTGTCAATGCGGTGGCAAATTGATGGTTAGAGGATCACATCTGAATTGGCGGCCAGCTTTGAGTTAGCCGGTCGTTACCGAAGCCGCGTGTTGAGCAGTAAATGGATATCTTGCTATTATTTAAGGGCCGACTAATGCGGGTTATATATCCCGAGAAAAATGCTTAGTTGAAAAAACTCCACGCATAACTATACTTTTTTACGTAGTGATTCGGCGAAAAGGATGAAGTTGCCCTTGCTTTGTAGCCGAGATTCTTATTGGATCAGGAGCAAAGGGTTCTTTGCTGTTTCACGAATGTGCAGCACGGAGAAAGGGAATGGTAGCCGACGCACAATTGAGCGTGGTCTTATGGACGCCACAATCAGTGATTATCATGACTTGCCGATCTGTGGCGGGTCATCCTTCAGGCATCCCCTCGCAAAACACCATCATCAAATCCGCGTTTAATCATGGCTGTGTTTCCCGCTCAGGGGGGGCGTGGTCATGAAATTCACCCTTAGCCTAACTCACAACTGCAACCTGAATTGTCCTTATTGCTATGCGGGTAGCAAGTTCAAAAAAGATATGTCGCTGGAAACGGCAAAGAAGATTATTGATTTTAGCATGTCAATGGCCGTGCCAGGCGAACGGGTTGAATTTGGCTTTTTTGGTGTAGAGCCATTCCTGCGATTCAATCAGATTAGGGATATCGTCTCCTATGCCAGAGAAGTAGAACAAGGCGGCGCTTCTCCCGTCGATTTTCATATCACGACAAATGGAACCTTGATTACCCCCAATAGGTTATCTTTCTTGCGGAGCGAGAACATAGGTCTTTGCATCAGCGTGGATGGACCAGCTTATATCCATGATCGCAATCGCAGGTTTAAAAATGGGCGGGGAAGTTTTAATGTGGTGATGCAAAACCTGGGGCTGGCTGTCGAGACCCTCGACAAGGTGCAGGTCAACTCAGTGTACGGTCCGGAAAGCGTTGGCAGCCTGGCAGAAATTGTTGGTTTCTTTGTTGGTCATGATGTCCCTCTCATACACTTGAACCCAAATATTACCTCGACCTGGGGTGCCTCCAATATGGAGCTGTTGGAGGAAAGTTATCGTGCAGTGGCGGATGTCTATATTGATAGTTATCAAAAAGGCAAGGAGATTGCGGTTAGTCTCATCGACAGCAAAATCATAGTGTTCTTGAAGCAGGGTTATGAGCGTGCCGACCGATGCGGCATGGGGGCAACAGAGTGGGGGTTTGCGCCCAGTGGGAATATTTATCCGTGTGAACGGTTTATTGTAGAGGATGATGGAGGAGAGCTATGCCTAGGCAACGTACATACAGGTGTAAATACTACCAGTCGCTGCGCCATGTTAAAACGGCGTGGTAATCACAACCCAGAATGCGCGGCTTGCTCTCTTGGGAAATTCTGCATGAACTGGTGTGGATGCACGAATTATTTCATGACGGGAGACGCGGGTCTGAGTAGTGCGTTTCTTTGTCGGAGTGAGAAGGCATCCATACGGGCCGCGCAGTACGCGCTTGATACCCTGCGAAATGACGATCTATTCGTGGATCACTTCTATCGTTATCTGAATAAGGGACGGCAACCTATACCTGAAATCATAGTTAAGGAGAAAAGCCATGAACAACAAAGTTACGTTTCGAGCTGAAATCGAATTTAACGGTACCGCCGACGATCTGGCGGAAGTGGTCAGTAGTATTAACAAGCTGCCGGTCCGGCTTGTGGTGGATAGAATCCCGCTGCCATTTCCATATCCTGGTGGCTGGCCTATTCCCTTGTTTCGGGTGCTGCCGAAGGATATGTTGAGCAAGATTGCCAAAGAGAAAGCAAGCTTCCCCGCGGTCATTCTTGATGGCATCAATGGGGGAATCCGTGATCCGCACCTCCATATAAAGGATCAAGTGGCATTGCTTGGACGGGAGGAGTTCAGTCAGGTTGTTGGCATTGCGGCGGAGAGTATTGCGCATGAGCTGGCAGAAGAAACGAGTTATCAGCAAACGATTGGTGCTTTACGGGAACTGAATGAAGTGGCAGGAAGGCGGTGAATAATTGCCGGAATGTTAATCGACTGGGTAACATTAAAAGTAGGCCCCGCACTGGAAGTGCTGACTCTATTATTATGGAGGCTCGGGACCAGGGCAGGGAATATTACCTGTCAGACAGCGGAATATAGCAATAGATACCAATTTTTTACTATGACATGATGCTACTTAGTTAGCCCATTCCGGCGCAACAGAATCGCTGCGTGATGCTACCGTAGCTTGCCCTTTTATCGACAGGTAGAGTTGCACTTACAAGTTGAATTCACGAGTACAAAAAATCACAAACAGTATTTTAGTCGCAGTTCTTTACAATGGAAAACTAAGCCAACCGAGAATTCTATATTGGTACTAACCGAAGGATTTCCCAACGTGCGGAAGATGTCTTGTTCGGGCTTTAGGTGGTACTGAAAGACACAAACGCTTCAAGAAGAAGCGTGTCTCGTTGGATGCTGCAGTTTTTATCTCACACGCAGAGGAGGCGTCCATGAAATCTGACTCAAACTGGTATATTCGGTTCAGCATGTTGCTGGGTATCAGCCTGCTGTGGTCGAATCCGGCGGCAGCGATAGATCCGGACTGTGTTGCACCCGGTGTATCGATCTCTCCCTCTATGTGGCAGGACTATTGTACGAATAATTCCACTGCAACCTGTGACCTCGGTATGACCGCATGGGATTCCACGACCTATCACTCACCGGCTATTCGCCTTGGTGATAATTACAGCAGCGGCGACGAGCAGCCCCGGTTCTTCTACGATGCGGTCGGTGATTTCTATTACACTAAGGTCTATTCACAGCTCTATAACCTGCAGAGCGGCCCGGCCGCGTCCAGTGAAGTGAGCGTCGCCTTTGCGGTTACCACTGATGTTGCGGCGGCGCTGGTGGATCCCGAGCACGTATCGGTGGCCTGGCAGACCATCGGCACGTACCAGGCTCATGTGCCAGCGGCGCCCCATGTCATATTCCCCGGCCCGGCGCCACACCAGCAATTCAATGCGGTTTGCTGGAATCAGCCGAGCAATACCTTGTTTCCTGATCGTTTCATCATCAGGGCCAGCCTCAGCTGGACGGAAGATGGCAACACCGCCAATGACACTATTTACAGCCTTTACGATCTCCGTGCACTGGGGCGGCCCGCCCAGATCGCCTTGGCACTGGATCTCTCCGGCAGTATGGATACCATCCTGTCGACCGGATACAGCCGTCTGGTGGAGGCCAAGGAACGGGCGCGCAATTTCGTCGATTTGATTGAAAACGGCCACCAACTGGGTGTCTACGGTTTTGCCACTGGCAATAGCGCCAACTCGAGTTTTACCAGCCAATATAAAGATGCGTTGAATGTGTCCCATAGCCGGACACTGCATGAAACCTCCGAAATCTCGGCCATCCAGACTCTGGGTTCCACCACTGATCGCAATGCCATCCGAACAGCCATTTCGGCCCAAACTTCCCATGACTGTACGCCGATGGGTCAAGCTCTTTTGCGTGCCCGTGAAGAGATTGACAACTCTTCGTTCCCCGAAGCCGGCACGGCAACCCCTACCAAGGCAATCGTACTCTTCAGCGACGGACTCCAGAACGTGCCGCCGTTTGTGAATACCAGTTCCTGGACCTGCCATTCGGGCACGGCGGGGCCCATTATCTCCACCGCTAAGACCTTCGCCGATGAGGACTTCACGATTTATTCCGTCTACTTCGGAGATGAGATTGGTTGGGGATACAACCTGATGAATGAGATCAAGCAACAAACCGGCGGGGATTATATTTATGGCGTCGACAGCGGGATCGACCTGGCCATTGCCTACTACGCCATCCGTGGCTTGGTGGATGACATGATCTATCTCGATGAGAATGGGGCCGTATCATATTCCAAGCCATCGACACCTTTCTCCGTTCCTTTCGACACCGCTGCCGGCCAGGCAACGGTCAGCATCGCTTGGCCCTATGATCAAGGGGGCACCCAGTTGATAGTGGAACACCGCCGGCAAGGTGAGACTGAATGGTTGCCCCTTGGGGATTCAAGCCAAGGAAGTCATGCGACCACGGCAGGGACAGTGAACACATCACCCTATCGGGTTTACCGCTTCATACCAGGCGCCAATACAAGCTGGGAATTCCGGGTGCGCCAACTTTCGCCGCAGAAGGGTTCGGCATCTTATGTGGCGGCGGTGTTCTCCGACGTCGAGTCACTGCAGCTATTCCCCTCGTTGGATGATGACAGTTTTACCGCCGGCGACCCACTGGCCATCCATGCAGACCTGCTGAGCGTTGGTCATCCGGTGTTGGGGGCCCAGGTATCGGCGGTCGTAGAGGTGCCGACCCGTTCTTTCAGCGCTACGTTGCGCAACTATGCGGACCGCTTCAGCGCCCAAGTCAGCCCCGATGCCAATAAGGTCGCGGCCATGGCCAAACAGCTCAAACAGTTCCTGCTCGAGGACGAAGGTTCAGATGCACTGTACCGCTTCATGAAGGTTGCCGTAACCCTGCGGGACGATGGCCAGGCACCGGACAAAGCCGCCAACGACGGTATCTACAGCGGTACATTAGCTGGCGGCGAGACCCAGGTGGCCGGCCGCTACGAAGTTACCATCACGGCCCGTGGTGCACTGCCCTCGGGCAAGACCGGTGAGCGCATTACCAAATTGTCGACCATTGCCAACGTTGCTGCGGCCGACCCCGACCGCAGCATCGTAAAGATTGGGGACTTCGATCCCCGCGGTGACGGCAGCAGCGTGGCGAGCGTGCACATCCAGCCCACCGACCGTTTCGGCAATGCCGCCTTCCCGGGGAGCGGCGGTGGCATCCAGGTAAGCGTCAACGGTAAACCGGCCGCCGGTTTGGTCGACAATCTGGATTCCACCTTTACGCAACTGATCACCGTCCCTACCGGTCAGCCTGTCAAGGTGGCGGTTATGGTGGGTGGCATCATCGTGGCCGAAGAACCTGCCGGCCCGCCCGGCGAACCCAGGCGCAGTTACGAACTCAGTTTGCATGTAGGCTCGGCCATCCCCCACGGCACCCTTTCGAACCGCTTCGACGGCGGGCCAACCCTGGGTATCGACTATAGCCTTCGTTTAGACCGCCAGTTTGCGGTGCGAGCGGAGCTGAATGTCAACCGCTTCGACGACAAGGCCAACGGTACACAACGATTGAGCCACTTGAATATCTATCTTCAATACCGGCGGCCGCTCAACAGCCGTTGGACCCCCTATTTCGAAGGTGGGACCGGATTCTATGATTTCGAGAACCAAGGCAAGGGCATTGGCTTCGCCCTGGGCATCGGTGCCTATTATCACCTCAACAGCCGCTGGAATCTCGATCTCACGGCACGAGGCCACCAAGTAGGCGGAGATCTGGATCTGAGCTTCAGTCAGCTCCTGGCCGGCGCGGTTTATAAATTTTAGGATGTTAAGGAGGATGACAACATGAGAATGCATAGCAAATCCATTGTGATGACGGTCGCCTCCTGGCGTTGGATTTTCCTCATCGGCCTTGTTTTCGGCGCGATGGAGACGGCAAACGCGGTCGACTATTTTATTTTCGGCACTGTGCAACAGGTGAGTACTGAAGACGCCGCCGATACGACCATCACCGACGATGATCTCTCCGATGGCGGCTTCCCCTTCGCCCGTGTGCGCGTCTTCGATCAAGGCACGGGCAGTCTGCTGGGAGAGTCCAGTGCCGGTCAGAACGGCCAGTACACGATTACCTTCTCGCTGCCTACAGCCACCCCGGCGCCCCGGGTCGAGGTCCGTGCCTATGAGGAGGTGGATGGGGGCTCCACACTGTTGACAGAGGCCCGCGAAGGAATCAACTTTTTTCCAAAGACGCCCAGCGGTGGTATTTCCACGGGGCAGCTGGCCTTTGTCAAAATCGCCAGTGACGACATTTTAGAGTACGGCACCGGCGGCTTCCGGCCCTATCCCGGCGTGGGCTTGGTGTTTACCCGTGTCGGGAAAGTCGAGATTCCAGAGATCAGTCAAACCCCAGTGCCCGCTGCCAATTCCGCCGGTGGCCTGTTCGGTGTCGCCGATATCACCAGTGCGGCACGAGCCGCCGAGTTGGGCGTCCATCAGTTTCGGCGTGCGCCGTTTGCGGGACGCTTACTGATGTTCGGTGATTTCGGCCTGCCCGGTGGCGCCACTTGTCCCGGCAATCGCATCGATTGGTACCAGGTCAACATTGAGCGGGTCGACCACACGGGCAGTTCACTGGGCACACCCTTCTTGTGGTAGGGACAGATGTCCAAGCGCCGGACTCAAATCACCGTTTTACCGACCCTGGATGTTCATGTCACCACCCAGAAAGTCGGCCCGTTCAACGGCTTTTTGGACGGCGATCCGGATCCTCTGGTCGTCACCGCCGGGGCCCCGCTCAATAAACTCTACTGGGTGAACCGCAACGAGGTGGGGGGCGTTACCAACACCTTCTACAGCTTCCCGGATCTGCGGGTGAATTGGGTGAGTAATCTCTACAACGGTTTCCATAAACTCTCCCTCGTTTATTATCAGGAAGTGGGCCGAACCGCTGCCGGTGAACCTATTTTGCACGAGTTACCCATGAGCCAATGCTTTGCGAGTGGTGTCCCCTCTGGGGACGCGGACGATGTTGCTTTGCATCAGCTCTACCTAAGGACCAACAACCAGCCGCTGACGGCGAAATTCAACGGCATCTTCCTGAGGAACCGCACTACGGGTAACTACTTTGCCGGTTTGGGTAACCCGGATGTTGCCAGCAAGGCTCTGGCCATCGATTTCAATCAGGAGGCGCAGTGCGACATCATGAAATTACAAGGTGTCTACGATGTGGAGGTGGGCTTTACTGCGCGTCACGAGGGTGGTTTCCTGCGTCACTACCGGCTCGACGCGGACTCCAACGACCATACCACAAAGGTTGTTTTTGCCGAGGAGAGCTATACCGACCACAGCACAGACAACAATCCGATCTGGCACGGGACAGCCGCTACAGGAATCGATGTGTACATGGTGCCCAACCCAACAGACAGCAGCCTGCCGCCGGTGAATAGCGGCACACTATTTGATCATCGCTGTGCATACGATTTCGACCTCAGGACCACCAGCCGCCTGCAAAATGGTTACAATTGGGTGCAATGGCGACATCCGGAGCGGGCTTATTACGTTGAGCCGACACCATAAAAAACAGTGGTATTATTGACTGCCCGTCGCAGCCTTGATACGACGGGCAAATGTGGCCCATAATAAGTCAACGCCCAACTACATTTTCTAACCCGTTTTTTCACCGGATGCCTGCCTCCAGATGAAAAACCACAGCTAAACCAAAAAATGGAATGGTCCATCCACTTCCAGCGGCGCGAGTGACAGCGCTACGTTGAAAGTAAAGGATTGCGCCATCGGCCGGACGACCAAACTGTTTGCCAATATCGGCTCCGGTCTCCTTTCCGGTGCCAATAAAATGGGGCACTTTCGCTTGAAATACAGCTACACCGTTGGTGGCACGGCAGTTGTAGATTATTTCAAAATGCCGTTTCGCAATCTGCGTGAAGCCACCACTGCCGAAGAGCCCACGACCGGCCCTTATGTCACGGAAGATCTCGGTCCGATACCCGGTCCCGATTCCTTGCGCAATGTGTATGTCTACCCCAACCCCTACGATCTGATTGTCGACAAGCAATGGGTTTACAAAGGTCTGGTGGGCGTAATTAACACTCGCCAGTTGCCCCTGGAGAGTGGCCTGGTCACCATCACCATTGAGCCACTGAAAAATGACATGAGCGCCTACCCCAGCGGTTCTATCACCAATCCTGGCGATCTCAGCTTCACCATCATGGTGGATAACACCAAGCCCACGGTCAACATGGGTGACATCGCAGGGCCTTATGGCACTGCGGTGGCTTGCGCCATGCTCGATCTGGATCTGTATAACACCTATACGGCCTACGACGGAAACACCCGCAAGCAACTCACGGGGACGATTTCAGTTCCGTATAGTGTTTCTGATCCCAACCAGCATCTTTGGCAACTAAGCGTTTTTGCCGAGTACGGTGATGTGTGTGACAGGAATATTGTGATGCAAACCGTGTCATATACCGATACAACCGTGGTACCGCTCTCGTCAAGACCCAACTGGAGTGGCGGTAGTTTCACCGCCACCAGCCAGGGCAAGACCCACACCATCGACGTTTGGAAAAATCCGATTCCTGGCAGCCTGTTGAACAAGTGGGATCAGTGCGCTTACCAGTTCACAGTGCGGGTACACAAGCGCGTCAGCAATGGTGAGCATGGATACTCCAGGTGGGATTTCAGTAAGCACATCACGATCAAAGACAAGAATACCTGAGACGATACAAGGTTTGTCTCGGCAGTATTACACCCCGCAGTCGCGGGGTGTTTTTTTCAGCGCCCACCAAGCGAAGTGATCCGTCGCAAGTGGGTGCGGCCCCGCTTGCTCTGTCGTCGTTAATAATCCCTACAACCTCGCCCAATCCCTCATGGTTCTCCCGTCCAGTCCTTTGGCTCTATAACTACTGAGACTCAAAAGCCACCTCACGGTGTAGTACACTCCCAGCCCATGATCGAAACCGACCGCCTCATCAGCCCCGCCGCCGCACCCACTGACAACGCCGAGGAGGTGCAGGATCGCGCCATTCGTCCTAAAACACTGGCGGATTACGTGGGACAACCGGTCGTCTCGGAACAGATGGAAATCTTCGTCTCCGCCGCCCGTGCTCGCAGTGAGGCATTGGATCACACCCTGATCTTCGGCCCGCCCGGCCTCGGCAAGACCACCCTGGCGCACATTATTGCCACCGAGATGGGTGTCAATATGCGCCACACCTCCGGCCCGGTACTGGAGCGCCCCGGCGACCTGGCCGCCCTGCTCACCAATCTCGAGCCTCACGATGTGCTGTTCGTGGACGAGATCCACCGCCTCTCACCGGTGGTGGAGGAGGTGCTGTATCCGGCCATGGAGGATTATCAGCTCGATATCATGATCGGCGAAGGCCCGGCGGCACGCTCGGTGAAGCTGGATCTGCCGCCCTTTACTCTGGTGGGGGCGACCACCCGTGCCGGCCTGCTGACTTCGCCATTGCGAGATCGCTTCGGTATCGTGCAGAGGCTGGAATTCTACTCGGTGGCGGATTTGTCACACATCGTTCAGCGTGCTGCGGCTATCCTCGGCGTGACCATGGATGTGGCCGGCGCCGGCGAGATTGCCAAGCGCGCCCGTGGCACGCCGCGTATCGCCAACCGCCTGCTGCGCCGGGTACGCGATTACGCGGAAGTGAAGGCCGATGGGCGGATCGTCACCGAGGTGGCGGCCCGGGCGCTGGATATGCTGGATGTGGACGTGCACGGCCTCGACATGATGGATCGCAAGCTGCTGCTGGCAGTGATCGATAAGTTCGATGGCGGTCCGGTGGGGGTGGACAACCTGGCCGCCGCTATCGGCGAGGAGCGCGGTACCATTGAGGATGTGTTGGAGCCCTACCTGATTCAACAGGGCTTTCTGATGCGCTCGCCGCGTGGGCGTGTGGCCACCCGTAGCGCCTATCTGCATTTCGGTTTACCGGCGCCGGTGAAGGTCGAAAGCGGCGAGGATTTGTTCGAGACCGAGTGATCACGCATAATGCGCGCTTCGCTGACGGGAGTCTGGGCCGGTGATGAATTATTTCATTCAGCCGCTGTCTTTCTGGCTGATTGATTGTTTTCTTCAAATACGGGTTGTATTACTCCCATGGATGACTTTCGCTGGCCGGTGCGGGTTTATTATGAAGACACCGACAATGGCGGTGTGGTGTATTACGCCAATTATCTCAAGTTTATGGAGCGGGCCCGCACCGAGTGGCTGCGTGAGAAAGGCATCGAGCAGGATACACTGCTCGAGCAACACGGCGTGATGTTTGCCGTGGCCTCGGCGCAGGTGGACTACCTCAAGCCCGGGCGCTTTAACCAGCAGTTGCTGGTGAGTGTTTGTCCGCAACAGATCCGGCGGGCAAGCGCAGTACTTGAACAAAAGGTTTGTCGGTTGTCAAAAAGTGGAGGATATGGTGATGTCCTGTGTCGTGGCAGCATCAAGATTGTGTGTGTTGATGCCGTGAATTTGCGTCCGCGGCCTTTTCCCGAAATAGTGCGGAGGGAGATTCTCAGTGACCACTGATATGTCGATTCTTTCATTGATTCTCGGTGCCAGCGTGCTGGTGCAGATGGTGATGCTGCTATTGCTCATCGCCTCGCTGTTTTCCTGGAATGTGATCTTCCAGAAACACAGGGTGATGGCGCGTGCGCGGGCGGCCGCCGACGAGTTCGAAGAGAAATTCTGGTCCGGTGGCGATCTTGCCGGCCTCTACGCGCAGGTGACCTCCGGGCACTACGAGCACGATGGCGGTATGGCGACGATCTTTGAGGCCGGTTTCAAGGAATATGCCCGTCTGCACAAGCAGCCAAATATTGATCCGGCCTTTGTGCTGGAGGGCGCACAGCGCGCCATGCGCATCGCCCTGGCGCGCGAGACGGACAGATTGGAAGTACACCTGCCCTTCCTCGCCACGGTCGGCTCCACCAGTCCTTACGTCGGCTTGTTCGGCACCGTGTGGGGCATCATGAATTCCTTTCGTGCGCTCGGTAATGTCAAACAGGCCACCATTGCCATGGTGGCGCCGGGTATCGCCGAGGCGCTGGTGGCCACCGCCATGGGCCTGTTCGCCGCCATCCCGGCGGTGATTGGTTACAATCGTTTCAATACCGAACTGGAGCGTATCATCGGCCGCTACGAAGTGTTCCTCGAAGAATTTTCCAACATCCTGCAGCGGCAGTCGCACAAGTGAGCGCCCGGATGGAAAACGACGACGGATCCAGGTACTAATGGCCTGCCAGCCGCCACGCAAAAAGCGCCGGCCCATGTCCGAGATCAACGTGGTGCCGTATATCGATGTGATGCTGGTGCTGTTGGTGATCTTCATGATTACCGCGCCGCTGCTGACTCAGGGCGTGAATGTGGAATTGCCACAGGCCGAGTCGGAGGTCATGACCGAGGAGACGGATGAGCCGCTGGTGGTGACGGTGACGGCCAATGGCGACTATTACCTCAATGTGGGTGACAATATCGACGACCCCATCGATCATCAGATGCTGGTGACGCGCGTTGCCGCGGTGCTGCGTCACAAGCCGAAGACGCCGGTGATGGTGCGCGGTGACACGCATGTGGAATATGGCAAGGTGGTGGTTGCCATGTCTTTGTTGCAGAAGGCCGGCGCTCCCAGCGTGGGCCTGATTACCGATACCCCAGAAGACGTGAGAAAGCAATAACGCCGTGAGAGACCTGCTGAAGGAAGTTGCCCAGGATCCGCTGGCCATGTTTTATGCCGTGCTGGTGCATGTGGCGCTGGCCGCAGTGCTGTTCGTCAGCCTGGAGTTGCATGAAACCCCTCTGCCGGCGGCCTCGCCGAAGGTCAATGTCGTCCAGGCCGTGGCGATCAACGAGAAACAGGTTCAGGCCGAGCTGGAAAAACTGAAAAAGGCCGAGTCGCTGGAGCAAAAGAAGGCCGAGGCCCAGCGTGAGAAAGAGGAAGCCCGCAAGCGCAAGCTGGAGCGCGAGATGCGCGAGACGGAGAAGAAGCGCAAGGCGGAGGAACGGCGCCTGGCACAGCTGAAAAAGGAGCGTGAAGCGGAAAACCGGCGTCAGAAAGAGGCGGAGAAAAAACGCAAGGCCGAGGAAAAACGCCTTGCGACCAAAAAGGCCGAAGAGCAGAAGAAACTGGAACGTATGAAGGCCGAGCAGGCGGTGTTGGAGAAAAAACGCAAGGCCGAGGAAAAACGTTTGGCCGAAATGGCGGTCAAACGTCAGCAGGAGAAGGAAGCGGCCCGCAAACGTGCCATTCAGGAGAAGGAAGCGGCCCGCAAACGTGCCGTTGAAGAGCGCAAGCGTCGTGAGCAGGAGGCCGCCATGCGTGCCGAGATCGCCGCCGAGCAAGCGCAGCTGGATGCGGAAAAACGGCGCCGCTTGGACTCCCTGCGAGCACAGTACAAAGATGCGATCGCCGCCAAGGTGGAGCGCCATTGGCTGAAGCCGCCCAGCGCGCGGACGGGTTTGTCGTGCAAGGTGCTGGTGAAACAGATTCCGGGGGGGGAGGTGATCGATGTGCAGGTGACGCAGTGCACCGGTGATGATACCTTCCGCCGGTCGGTGGAGAGGGCGGTGAAAAAGTCGTCACCGTTGCCGATGCCGAAGGATCCGCGCCTGTTCGAGCGTGAAATCATCTTCAACTTTAAGCCACAATAGTCCATAGACAAGTATGCCCAAATTGAAAAAAACCTTTCTTTCCGTTGCCCTGTTCATGCTGTCGCTGCTGGCCGGTGCCGCCCACTCTGCGCTCAATATTGAGATCACCCAGGGGATCGAAGGCGCGGTTCCCGTTGCCGTCGTACCCTTCAAGTGGACCGGGCCGGAGCCGAAGCCACCGCAGGATATTGCCGGCATCATCAGCAGCAATCTGGCGCGCTCCGGGCGTTTTGAACCCCTGCCGACAAAGGACATGCTGGCCCGGCCGGACAGTGATTCCGAGGTCAACTTCAAGAACTGGCGGCTGATCGGCAGTGACTATATGGTGGCCGGCAATATTGACTACCAGGGCGGTGACCGCTACAAGATCCGCTTTCGCATCTACGACGTCTTCAAGGGCAAGCAGGTCGATGGCTACATGATGTCGGTCAGTGGCACCCGCCTGCGTCGTGCCGCGCACCATGCCAGCGACATCATTTACGAGGCGTTGACCGGTGAGCCGGGTGCGTTCAATACGGAAGTGGCCTATGTGACCGCCAGCGGTGTGGGGAAACAGCGCCGCTATACCCTGTGGGTGGCCGATTCCGACGGCCACAACGCCCAGGCGCTGATGAATTCCAACGAACCCATCCTCAGTCCGTCCTGGTCACCGGACGGCAAGCGTCTGGCTTACTCCTCGCTGGAGGATGATGGGCATCAGGTGGTCTTTATTCAGGAGGTGGCCAGTGGCCGGCGTCAGTTGGTGTCATCCAACCTTGGCCTGAACGGTGCGCCGTCCTGGTCACCGGACGGCAAGTCGCTGGCCCTGAGCCTGTCAAAGGATGGCAACCCCGAGATATATGTCATAGACTTGGGCAGCAAAAAGGTACGGCGCCTAACGCGCCATTGGGCCATTGATACCGAACCGGCGTGGATGCCCGACGGCAAGAGTATTATCTTTACCTCGGATCGGGGGGGGCGGCCCCAGCTTTACCGCGTGTCCGTCTCGGGTGGCAAGGCGAAGCGGCTGACCTATGAAGGCAATTTCAATGCCCGTGCGGCGATTTCGCCGGATGGCAAAAAGGTGGCCATGATCCACCGCAGCAATGGCAAGTATCGTGTCGCCGTGCTGGAACTGGAAACGGGCTATTTACGGATAATGACCGATGGGTCGCTGGATGAATCGCCCAGCTTCGCACCCAACGGCAGTATGATTCTTTATGCAACGAGTTCTGGCATGCGAGGTGTGCTGGCAGCGGTATCCGTCGATGGGCGGGTTCGCCAGCGTCTGACTGTGCAAGAGGGTGATGTGCGGGAACCGGCATGGTCCCCATTCAATAAATAATATGAAGGAGTTTACTATGAAATTTGTGGCCAAGGCTGCGTTTGCCATTTTGCCTGCGCTATTGTTGCTGGGTTGCGGTACTTCGGGTGAGGTCAAGGACGAGGCCGCGGGAGAAGGTGGCCAGGTTAGCGAACAGGTGAGCGGCATGGATTCGTCCACCTCGACCCAGGGTGCCGGTGACGGCAGTGACCTGATGGGCGAGCGCATGGGTAGTGGTGCGGAAGATTTAACGGCTGCTGTTGATCCGCTGAATGACCCCAACAGTTTGCTCAGCAAGCGTGTGATCTATTTTGACTTCGACAAGAGCGACATCAAAGACGAGTTTCGTGACATTATCAATGCTCATGCCGAATATCTGGCCACCAACCAGGGGGTCAACATTACCATCGAGGGCCATACCGATGAGCGTGGCACCCGTGAGTACAATATTGCATTGGGCGAACGTCGTGCCAATGCCGTCAAGCGTATGCTGACCCTGCAAGGTGTCTCCGCCAGCCAGATTCGTGTGATCAGCTATGGTGAAGAGCGTCCTGCGGCACTGGGCCACGATGAAAGTGCCTGGTCACTGAATCGTCGCGCGATTATCGACTACCTGCGCTAAACTTAGACTAAACACTCCCGAAATACGTCATGTCGAAACGCTATTCTTCCATCTTCGTGCTTGCTGCCGGTGTGCTGCTATCGCCAGTGCCGGTCTTCGCGGCACCGGCGCCGGTGATCGAGGCCTCCAGCCAGCCGGGCGCACCTGCCGAGACCGTCAAGGCCCTGGAGGCGCGGCTGGCGCGCGTAGAGCGGCTGTTGGAAAACCGCACCCTGGTCGATATGGCGCTGGCGTTGGAGAGTCTGCAGCGGGAAAACCAGCAGTTGCTGGGGCAGTTGGAGGAACAGGCCCATGCACTGGAAAGCCTGAAAAAGCGCCAGCGTGACCTGTATCTGGACGTCGATCGTCGTCTGGCTCAACTGGAGGCCGCACAGGCAAAGGCAACGGCTGGCGCGTCAGTGACGTCGATCGCCCCAGTGAGAGGGATGACAGCCCCGCTGGCGGGTGAGTTGGCAGTGGCGACGGTGGCGACCACGGCCTCTGTTCCTTCCACGACAGATTCGGTGCCTGGATTGACCGTTGCCGAGGTGGATACACAGCAAGAGCACGACGATTACGAGCGCGCCTTCAATCTGCTGAAAGAGGGGCGTTACGACCTCGCGGTGGAGGCCTTCAAGGCCTTTGTGCAGACCTATCCGAAGGGGCGCTACACCGACAATGCGCAGTACTGGCTGGGTGAGGCCAATTATGTGCAACGCAATTTCAAGGCGGCCCTGGCCGAGTTTGAACAGGTGGTCAACAATTTCCCGGACAGTCCCAAGCGCCCCGATGCCCTGCTGAAGATGGGTTACACCTATCAGGCGCTGGGTGACAATGACAGGGCGCGTCTGTCTCTCAACAGTGTGCGTATGAACTACCCTGACACGACGGCGGCGCGCCTGGCGAGCAAACGTCTGCAGGAGCTCAAACCCTGACTTTGTATGGCTGTCAGGCTGCCCGGGCCTGGGCATGTCCATGGATCGCTTTCATACTTCCCCCGCTTAATGAGTGACAGCACACCGCACGCCATACCGCAGCCGTCCCGACCGGGGCTGCTGCGAATCAGCGAGATATTCTATTCCCTGCAGGGCGAGTCGCGTAGCGTGGGTTGGCCCACGGTGTTCGTTCGCCTCACCGGCTGCCCGCTGCGCTGTGTCTATTGCGATACCCGCTACGCCTTCCAGGGCGGTGAATGGCGTGACATGCCGGACATCCTCGCCGGCGTGGCCGACTACCAGCCGCGCTTCGTCTGTGTGACCGGTGGCGAGCCCCTGGCGCAGAAGGGTTGTCCAGCTTTGCTTAAGGCTCTGTGTGATGCCGGTTATGAGGTCTCGCTGGAGACCAGTGGCGCGCTGGACATCTCGGCGCTGGATCCGCGTGTCATCCGGGTAATGGATCTGAAGACACCGGACTCGGGAGAGGCGGCAAAGAATCTCTGGGGCAATATCACCCATCTTACGGCGCGGGATCAGGTCAAGTTCGTGCTGTGCTCGCGCGCCGACTACGACTGGGCGTGCGAGGTGATGGCACGCCACGTGCTCGCTGATCGCTGCGAGGTGCTCATGTCGCCCTGCTTTGGCAAGCTGGATGCCCGTCAGTTGGCCGAGTGGATTCTACAGGACCGCCTGCCGGTACGCTTTCAGCTGCAGCTGCACAAGATTCTCTGGGGCGAGGAACAGGGGCGATGAGCGCCACCGGGCAGAAGGCGCGGGCCGTGGTGCTGGTCTCCGGCGGGCTGGACTCCGCCACCACCCTGGCCATGGCGCATGCGCAGGGTTACGACTGTTATGCACTGAGCTTTGATTACGGCCAGCGCCACCGTATCGAGCTGGCCGCCGCGCAGCGTGTGGCCTTGGCGCAGGGGGCGCGGGAACATCGGGTTATTAAACTGGATCTGCGTGCTATTGGCGGCTCGGCGCTGACCGACAGCACCATTGCCGTGCCGAAGTCGTCAGCGGGCGAAGGCGTCGCCGAGGGCATTCCGGTGACCTATGTGCCGGCGCGCAATACCATTTTTCTTGCCTATGCACTGGGCTGGGCCGAGGTGCTGGCGGCGCGGCACATCTTCATTGGTGTCAATGCGGTGGATTATTCCGGTTACCCCGATTGCCGTCCCGAATTCATCGCCGCCTTTCAGACCCTGGCCAATCTTGCCACCAAGGCCGGTGTGGAAGGGCAGGGCATGCGTATCCACACGCCGCTGATCGAACTCAGCAAGGCCGACATTATCCGCGAGGGCGCGCGTCTGGGTGTGGACTACCGTGCCACCCTTTCCTGTTATGACCCGGACGAGGCCGGTCGCGCCTGTGGTCGCTGTGACTCCTGTCACCTGCGGGCGGCGGGTTTTGCCGCCGCCGGTGTGGCCGATCCCACGCTGTATCAGACGGGGCTGGCGGAAAAATGATTGTTTTGTTCACCGACTTTGGTCTTCGCGGACCCTATGTCGGGCAGATGAAGGCGGTATTGTTGCGTGCGGCGCCCGCTGTGCCGTTGGTGGATCTGATGCATGACGCGCCGACCTTCGACGCGCAGTCTTCCGCCTACCTGCTGGCGGCATTGGTGAATGCGTTTCCCGCAGGCACGGTGTTTCTTTGTGTGGTGGACCCGGGTGTGGGTAGTGCCGAGCGCCGTCCACTGATACTGCGGGCGGGTGAGCACTGGTTCGTGGGGCCGGACAATGGTCTGTTCGAGGTCATCGCCCGTCGTCAGACGGCAGCGGTCGAGTGGCGGGAGATCCTGTGGCGTCCGCAAACGCTGTCGGCCAGCTTCCATGGCCGCGACCTGTTCGCCCCGGTGGCGGCGGCGCTGGCTCGCGGAGAACCGCCACACAGTACCCGACTGGCGCGAGAGCCAGAGAATGACTGGCCGGAAGATCTGCCGCGCATCATTTATCTCGATGATTTCGGCAATGCGATGACCGGCCTGCGCGCCCGCCGATTGCCTGTGGACGCACGGCTACAGGCTGGCGGAGAGGTGCTGTCGCGGGCGTGCACCTTTTCCGATGTGCCGCCGGGGCAGGGGTTCTGGTACGAGAACGCCAACGGCCTGGCCGAGATCGCCGTCAATCAGGGCCATGCTGCCAGCGTGCTGGGGCTGTCGCTGCGACAGCCGGTTCGCGTCGTATAACACCTGAAACCACGAATTCAGGCCAATAATTATAGCCGGCATGCGAGCCGGTATCAGAGGGGAACAGGCTATATGCAGGAAGAAGAACATCACGATTCACGGATTTTTCTGGCCTATCTGTTACTGACCACGGTTGTCAGCGGTGCACTGGTGATGGTCATCGAGGTCATGGGCTCACGCGTGATGGGGCCGTTTTTCGGTGTCAGCCTGTTTGTCTGGACCTCGCTGATTACCGTCGCGCTGCTGGCCCTGGCCATCGGTTATGCGTTGGGCGGCATGATTGCGGATCGTACCCGCAGGCCGGCCCTGCTGCTTTTCGCCATTCTCTTTGTGGCCGGCGTGCTGGCCCTGCTGGTGCCGGTATTGAAAGGGCCGATTCTCAAGGCCAGCCTGCCCCTGGGGCTACGGAGCGGCGCCTTTGCCAGCACCCTGGCGCTGTTTGGCCCGGTATTGCTGCTGCTGGGCTGTGTGTTCCCTTTCCTGGTCAAGCTCGCGGCGCGTGAATTGCACAACATCGGTCGCGTGGTGGGTGGGCTGTCCGCGCTGTCGACCATCGGCAGCACCGTGGGTACCGTTGCCACCGGTTTTTTCCTCATTGCCTATCTGAGTGTGGACCAGATTTTTGCCTTCACCGGTGGCCTGCTGATCCTGCTGTCGGCGGGCTATTTCGCCTTTTTCCAGCGCCGCTGGTGGGCGCTGGCCTTCCTCGTTCTGCCCGTGTTGCTGTATCAGCCGCAGCAGGCGGTGTCGCGGGTCATGGAGGATGGCACCGCGGTGAATTTGATTCACAGCGAGGAAAACTACTATGGCAGCCTCAAGGTGGTGGACTACAGCTTTGGCGATATTCTTCATCGGGAAATGATCATTGACGGCATGGTGCAGGGGGGCATGGATCTCAACAGCGGCCTTTCCACTTACGAATATCCGTATTTCCTGCAATACATCAGCCGCGCGCTGGTGCCGCAGGGCAAGCGCTGTCTGATGATTGGATTGGGCATGGGGGTGGTTCCGAGTTGGTTCGAACGGCAGGGCGTACGCTGTGACGTCGTGGATATCAACCCGTCCGTGGTGGCGGTGGCCCGCGAGTATTTTGATTTTCGCATCAGCGGTGACATGCTCATCGAGGACGCCCGCTATTTTCTCAATGCCACCGAGCACCGTTATGACTATATCGTTTTGGACGTCTTCAGCGGTGATATCACCCCGGGGCACCTGCTCAGTGTTGAGGCGCTGAGCCTGATGCGTGAGCGCCTGCGGCCGGGAGGGGTGCTGGCCGTCAATCTCGTCGGCAGCATCAAGCGTGAGACCTACATGACCGCCTCGGTGGTGAAGACGCTGGCGGTGGCCTTCGATCAGGTGGTCGTGTACCCGGCCTTCGACCCGCGGGAATCCGCACAGGGCGTTGGCAATCTGGTTATCATGGCCTATCAGGGGGCGGAGCGCCCCCTGCAGCTGGATCGCAGCACCATCAGCGGTCACCACAGCCTGCTACCGTTGCTGCGCATCCAGATGGGCCAGCGTTTCAACTTTCCTGCGGGCACCCCGGCGATGGTGCTGACGGATGCCTACAATCCCATCGATTTCTTCGATGGCTGGCTGCGGGAATTCGTGCGCGGCACCATTCTGGAGTCTACCGACTGGGATATCCTGATCAACTAGTGTGGTGCGTCTGCCTCGGGTGAGGTGGCGCTGAGCGCCATAGGATATGTGACACCGCAGAGCGGTGTCACAAGTCCTAATGTGTGAATACCTGAGGCGGTTTGACGGGGAGCAGGGTATCTTTTCTTGCCTGTTTGATACGCCACACTAGCGGGCATCCTAAATCACAAATTGCTATTTAATAATAGCTATATATTACTTTTACAGAATAGCGGCCTGCGCTATTGTTCACCCACTCACAGACAAACCCCCTAATTTGTTTGAGTCAGCCGCAACTTTCTTCCCGGAGTTGCGGCTTCTTTTTGTGCTGTTTTTATCACTTAGTCAGACGACATCACCGGATGCCGGACAGCGGATAATCCTGCTTAGTCCAGACATTAAAAATTCCATTCACCACAGCCTTTGTCTGTACCCGGGAGTGCGCTAGTCTAGCTTCCAGCCTGAAACCATGGATTCAGGTTCAAATCTACCAGGGCTTATTCCGTCTGTTCTGCGCATCCACCCGGTGCCCCGTGCAAATCCTGACGATCAATGCTGATGAACAACGACAGCTGCGTTGATGGCTTGTTTTCAAATAGAGAAAATAACGATGAAACTTAGATGTATTTGTTCAGCCTTCATCCTGATGGCGCTGGTAGCCTGTGGTTCGGAAAACGCGGGTACAGGCGTTGCTGTCGCCAGTGTCCCTGAAGTTGTTGACGAACAGGGTATTACCGCCATCTGCGATACCTGTCATGGCAAAGATGGCGCCACCAGCATCAACGGTGCCCCTTTTCTCGCCGGGCAGCATCAGCAATACCTGATCGCCGCAATTCGTGAATATGTGGTCGGCGAGCGGCAGCACACCGCCATGCGTGATGCAGTGGTGGCATTGACGGATGCCGAACGCCTGAGCGTCGCCGTACACTACGCAAGGCTGGATACGCCCTGGAAAGGGGCGGGGAAGGGAAGGTCGGCCAGCACCGGGGGCATCGATAAACATGCCGTTGCCGCCGGTAAACGCATTGCGCGCCAGTGTACCTCCTGCCATGGTGGCAAGGGCATCAGTACCCGCCCCGGGGTGCCAAACCTTGCCGGTCTGCAGCCGGACTATTTCAAACGATCCCTGCGCACCTACCTGAGTGGTGAGCGCGTGGGTGCCGATATCATGAAGAATTTTAAGTATTCCCTGTCGACGCGGGATATCGACAATCTGGCGGCCTATTTTGCCCGTCTCAAGCCCGGTAAGGCGGCGCTGGCGACCCAGGGCAGCGTCAAGTGGGGGCGCAAGTCGGCGGCCGGCTGCGTGGGCTGCCATGGCGCCAATGGCAACAGCATCAACCCTGATATTCCCAGCCTCGCCGGCCAGGATGGCCGCTATCTGAAGACCTCCCTGCAGTACTATCGTGATGGCGAGCGCAAGAATGCCATGATGAAGCAGGCCGTAGCCGGCTTTAGCGACCAGAAGATCGCCAATCTGGCCGCCTACTATTCACGCCAGAAACCCGCCTCGCCGGCCTCGGGTGAGAGCGGCAAGCCCGGTGTCTTCGACCCCCTTGGCGATGGCGCAAGACTGGCGGCCTCCTGTGATGGCTGTCACGGCAAGAATGGCAATGGCGGCCAGCGTGGCGTCCCGCGCCTGACCGGCCTCGCCCTGGATTACCTGTTTGCCGCCATTCAGGCCTACAAGGCCGGTGAGCGCAAAAACGAGACCATGCAGATGTTCACCCGCACCCTGAGCGACGTGGCCATCGAAAAGGTCAGTCTGTTTTATGCCACTCAGGCGCCCAGCGAGAATAAGCAGCTGGGCAAGGGCGATGTGGTGGCCGGTGAAAAGATCAGCGCCGCCTGTGCCGGTTGTCATGGCGAAAAGGGTATCAGCACGGATCCCAAGATCCCCGGTCTGGCCGGACAGGATGCCGCTTACCTGGCGTCGGCGATCCGCGAATACGCCAGTGGTAAACGCCATCATCAGGCCATGACCGATACCGTCAAGGGGCTGGACAAGCAAGCCATTGGCGATGTGGCGACTTGGTACGCCTCGCTGAGCGGCGCCCGTCCCGAGGCCCGGCTGCCGGAGTCGCCCACCCGCTGGATAGTGAAGTGTAATCGTTGTCATGGCCCGGCGGGATATAGCGCGCAGCCGGACAAGCCTATCCTCACCGGGCAGATGGAATCCTATCTGGTCAAGTCACTGATCGCCTATCGTGATGGCACACGCAAGCACTCCATGATGAACGCCATGCTGGCTGAAATAAGCCTGAGCGAGATTAATGCACTTGCCGCCTATTACGCGCGGCAGAGCAGGCCGGAGAAATGAGCTGAAGGGCACTTCTTGGAAGTGCCCTGCATACCGCAGGTGCAGTGATTCACTTGCCCGTCTGCAGCCCGACCCGCAGGCCTACGTTCGGGCCATCGCATCCACGGCCGGGGACATCGAGAAAATCGGTGACACCATCCACGATGGCCAATTCCGTCAATTCCAGTTGCAGCGTGGCCTGGCGACCAGTGGTCGGCAATTGCGTGCGGCCTGCGACTGATCCCGGGCCGGTGTAGCCAGGAAGGGATACCCGAGTCATGAAAGAGGAGAGATGAAATGAAGGCCTTGTGTAAACCGTTGCTCGCCGCCCTGCTGCTGTGGTTGGGGTCGACCCAGTCCGGTATCGCGGATCAAGGGCTTTGGGGACCTGAACGCAATGTGGTGATCAACGGCCAGCTGATCACCGGCCAGGATTTGCTGTTGCTCGATACCCTCAATGGCGGCTTTACGCCGCCGGGGCGTTACTGGCTGAATCCGGAGACGGGGGCCTGGGGTTACGAGGGTGGGCCGCAGCAGGGGGTGGTTGGCGGCGAAGGCGGTGGGACGGAGGGCGGCGGGAGTGGTGGGGTGGACAATCGATCCTACGACGAGATCCGCGATGACTTCTGTGTGCAGAATCCAGGCGTCTGCTAACCACAAATAGATCGTAGGAGCGGGCCATGCCCGCGATGGGCGCTCCCCCTATCCGTAAAACAAAATTGTAGGAGCGGCTTTAGCCGCGAAGAAAGCAGGAATAATGTTCGCGGCTAAAGCCGCTCCTACAGGTAATGCCACCCCATCAGGACAGGGTTCATCGCGGGCATGGCCCGCTCCTACGCGTTTTTTTCACTGCCGGGGTTAACGATTTATAGCGACCCCGGTCCAGCGCGTGTTGCCCTGGTGCTGTTCACGCGCATGGGCCTCGACGTCCTTTTCCGCCATCTCGCGGGTGGTATGGCATCCAGGGCCGAACCAGCCTTCAAGGTTGTGCAGGCTGTGGGTGCAAATGGCGTAGTAGGGCTTTTCCTGCGGGCAGGCGCCAGCCTCCGGGTAGTTGCCCATGGCGAGGGCCTGGGCGGGTAGCAGGACGCAAAACAGAATGGCAGCCAGGATGTGCATCAAATATGAAGCTGCCGCAGTTCGGCCTCGGGCACGCTGTGCTCCCAGGCATCGTTGAAGGATTTCAGCAGCTGCCGGGCCTCGCCGGGGTTGTTGAATTCCGCGGTGCCCTCGAAGCGCGCGCCATGGGCGCGGCGCAGAATTCCCACTTCGTCGACCACCATAAAGCTGTCGATGCGATCCTGATCTTCTTCCGCGACGCGGTGGATGAACACGTGGCTGCTGATGCGCCGCGCCAGTTCGACGATGCGGTGGCCGCGGGTGATGGCCGCGGTGGGGTCCTTGAGCAGGATGTAGACCTTGGAATGGGGGCTTTGGATCGCCAGCTGCTTGACCGCCTCGACAAATTCGCGGGTGTCGTACAGCACCGGGTCGAGGTTGTGGGTGAACAGGTGCAGTGAGCGGTGTGCCTGCTGCACCAGGCTCAGCGCCACGTCGCGGTTGTCAGTGCGGGTTTTCAGGTAGAGGACGTCGCGGCTCTCGCCCAGTGTTTGTGCCGACAGATCCAGCGTCGCTTCGGGCTCGGCTATCGCGGATTCGGGCAGCATCCTCTGCATACGCTGGTGCAGGATGCCGGCATCCATGAACACTTCGCCAACGGTGTAGAAGCCCTGTTGTTGATAAAACCCCAAGGCCTGGGTCTGGGCGTCCAGCTCGACGCTTGCCAGGCGCATTTTCTGTGCAATGGCGATCAGCGCCGAAAGCAGGGCGCTGCCCACGCCCTGGTGCCGCCACGGTGGTAACACCGCCATGCGGCCGATGTGTCCGTCGGGCAGCAGGCGGCCGGTGCCGATGGGGCGATTCTGTTCATCGAAGGCCAGTACATGGGCGCAGCTGTCGTCCAGGCCGTCCCATTCCAGCTCTTCCGGTACCTGCTGTTCGGTGATGAAAATGGCTTCACGCAGGGCGCGGAGTTCTCTTTCCGCCGACTGCCAGCTGACCCGTTCGATGCGAATCCTTTTTTTCATGGTTCACCGTCCTGTGGTAGTTCGACATAACCGGAGTTGTAGAGCTGGCTGAGCAGCTGGACGAATTGCTCGTCGTCCAGGGCCGTGCCGAAGTCGCTGGCGGCAATCTCGCGGCGGTCGCAGAGCAGGGCCACGGGCTTCGCGAGCGCACGTGACTGCGGCCAGCATTGGCCATCGACGAACAGTGTCATCTCATCCGCGCCGTCATCGATGAAGGAGAAGCGGGCGTATTCGCTGCGACACAGTGTGCCGCTGGCGTGCAGCTGCTGCAGAAATTTATCCGAGGATAGCGGCTGTTCCGGCGGCACGGCGGTTTGCCCGGACTTGCTCTCGGTGATATAGCGGCCGAACCACTGGTCGATGGCGTCGTCATCGGCCATGGCGTCGCGAATGATGCGCCGCACGCGCGTGCGGGCGCCGGCGGTGATTTCGCCGGGATGGGCTTGCAGCGGCAGATCGGGGTCGTGGTAGCGCTGGTGATCGTTCAGCCCGCTGGCGATTTCGTCGAGAAAGCCGATGAGCAGCTCGCTCACCGTCGGCGTGCGGAAGCCCACGGAGAAGGTCATGCAGTCGTCCAGCGCGACGCCGTAGTGGGCGACGCCGGGCGGCAGGTAGAGCATGTCGCCGGGTTCGAGTATCCACTCATCGGTAGGCTGGAAGTCGTGCATGATGCGCAGATCGAGGCCGGGGATGACGTTGTCGTCGGCCACCGGATCGGTGCTGATCTGCCAGCGGCGACGGCCCAGGCCCTGGATCAGGAACACGTCGTACTGGTCCATGTGCGGGCCGACGGAGCCGTGCTCCGGCGCATAGCTGACCATCACGTCATCGACGCGCCAGTTGGGGATGAAGTTGAACGATGTGAGCAGCGTGGCCAGCTCCGGCAGATATTTGTTGCACTCCTGCACCAGCAGGGTCCAGTGGGTCTCGGGCAGACTGGCGAAGCGGTCTTCGTCGAAGGGGCCGTTCTCCAGCGCCCAGGGCTGTGGGCCGTCGCGCTCCAGCACGATGCGGGATTCCACCTCTTCCTCGCAGGCCAGGCCGGCCAGTTCGTCCGGGCTGATGGGGGTGGTGAAGCCGGGCAGGGCGTTTCTCACCAGCAGGGGTTTTTTCTGCCAATGGTCAGTGAGAAAGCGGGCGGGGCTGAGCCCGCTGAGCAGTGCGCTGTGGTCGGTCATGGGGGCTAGTCTACGCTATTGGATGGGGAATTGAGGACTGGGCCTGAGGTGAATGGCGCTAACTTAAGGGTGTTGGCAATATCTACCTGGGTCAAGAGGGAATCGATTGTGAAAGATAACCCCGTAGGTTGGCAAAGGAGCGTTAGCGACGTGCCCAACGGGATGCATGGGGAAGCCGATCGCCGCCCATGAGTTTTGCAAGAGGCTCCTTAGTACCCTTCGGGTTTGAAGTGAATGCGTAAAAAAACGGGGCAAAAAAAAGGCTGCACGGTGGGGTTGTGCAGCCTAGAGAGGAGGTTGAAGCGCGGCGGCTAATCACAAGGGAGGGGAGGAGTTACCGCCACACTTCAGGGACTAATTATCCGGGTTCAAACTGAACAGGCAGTGAATCCTTTTGCTATATTATAAGTTCATGAATTCTTGTTTAGTGATTAAGAGGGCGTTTTCCGAGGCAAAAAAAAGGGGCACTGCGTGCCCCTATAAAAGGGAGAGTAATATCATGGCCGGTCTCGGGGGGACGAGTCCGGCCATGCATCGTTGATTGCATCCTTTGTGCCAATTCTTCAAGGGCGGTCTTTATGTGGTTTCCCGCCACTTTCCCGGTCAAATTCCCGCCAGGTTGACGGTTTTCCGTTAGCGGTCTGACCAGAATTTGACGGCCTGGGGGCAGATATTGGTCGCCTGTTTTTCGGCATTACCGATGTAGCTCGCCGGGGTCAGTGCCAACAGGTTGTCCTTGGCTTCCTGCGGGATCTCCAGGGCGTTGACGAAGGCCTGCAGGCGCTCGCGATTGATGCCGGTGCCGCGGGTCAGTTCCTTCAGCTTTTCATAGGGCTTTTCGATGCCGTAGCGGCGCATTACCGTCTGCACCGGCTCGGCCAGCACCTCCCAGCAGTTGTCGAGGTCTTCGTTGAGGCGCGCGGGGTTTACTTCCAGCTTGCCCATGCCCTTGAGGCTGGACTGATAGGCGATGGTGGAGTGCGCCACGCCCACGCCCAGGTTGCGCAGCACCGTGGAGTCGGTGAGGTCGCGCTGCCAGCGGGATACGGGCAGCTTGGCGGCCAAGTGGCCGAAGATGGCGTTGGCCAGGCCCAGGTTGCCCTCGGAGTTTTCGAAGTCGATGGGGTTGACCTTGTGCGGCATGGTGCTCGATCCCACCTCGCCGGCGACGGTCCTTTGCTTGAAATAGCCCAGCGAGATGTAGCCCCACACGTCGCGGTCGAAGTCGAGCAGGATGGTGTTGAAGCGGGCCACGGCGTCGAAGTATTCGGCGATGTAGTCGTGCGGTTCGATCTGGATGGTGTAGGGATTGAATTTCAGCCCCAGGCCGGTGACGAAATCCTCGGCGATGGCGGGCCAGTCCAGTTCCGGGTAGGCGGAAAAATGCGCGTTGTAGTTGCCCACTGCGCCGTTTATCTTGCCCAGCAGCGGCACCGCGGCCAGCTGTGTGCGCTGGCGCATCAGGCGTGCGCAGACGTTGGCGAATTCCTTGCCCACGGTGGTGGGAGAAGCGGTCTGACCGTGGGTGCGTGATAGCATGGGCTGCACGGCGTGCTCGTGGGCCATGGCGCGCAGGGCGTCGATAAGTTCGTCCATCTGCGGCAGCAGGGCCTGGGTGCGGGCCTCGCGCAGCATCAGGGCGTAGGACAGATTATTGATGTCCTCGGAGGTACAGGCGAAGTGGATGAACTCGCTGACCGCCTCCAGCTCGGCATTGCCGGCGATCTTCCCCTTCAGAAAGTACTCCACCGCCTTCACGTCGTGGTTGGTGGTGCGCTCGATGTTCTTCACCCGCTGCGCATCTTCCTCGTGGAAATTGTCGATGATGTCGTCGAGCAGCCGCGTGGCGTGTTTGCTGAAGGCCGCTACCTCGGGAATACGAGGGTTTGCCGCCAGCATTTGTAGCCAGCGAACCTCCACCAGCACACGGTGCCGGATCAGGCCGTATTCGCTGAAGATGGGCCGTAGGTCGGTACATTTGGCACCGTATCGGCCGTCAATGGGGGAAATCGCCGTCAGGCTGCTGAGATCCATGGGGACTCCGGAAATCTGAATGGGGTGAGATGCATAAAATCGGGGGCGAATGATACACCATTCACCGCCCCCGTTCGCCTGCACGCGGCGGATTCGGCTATAATAGATCGCCATTTGTCGCATGAATCCTGCGGCATTGAGAACAACAACGTAGGAGCGGCCCCCCGGGCCGCGATGGCTTTTTGCACCATGGTCTCGCGGCCCTCTCGTGTTCCAAAAGGTCCGCTCCTACGACACCTGCAGGCGCCGCTGCGCACACCAGACACAGGAAAAAAACATGCTCGAAGCCTATCGCCAACACGTCGAAGAACGCGCCCAACAGGGCCTGCCGCCGCTGCCGCTGAACGCCGAACAGGTAGCGGATCTGGCCGAGCTGCTGAAAAAACCACCCGCCGGTGAAGGGGAGGCGCTGGTCGAGCTGCTGATCCATCGCGTGCCACCGGGCGTGGATCAGGCCGCCTACGTCAAGGCCGGCTTTCTCGATGCCGTGGCACGTGGCGAGGTTGCCTGCCCACTCATCGACCGCAAACGTGCCACCGAGCTGCTGGGCACCATGCTCGGAGGTTACAATATTACGCCGCTGGTGAATCTGCTGGATGACGACGACATGGCGCCCATTGCCGCCCATGCCCTTTCGCGCACCCTGCTGGTATTCGACGCCTATCACGATGTCATCCACAAGGCCAAGAGCAATGACCGGGCCAAAGAGGTGGTCGATGCCTGGGCCAGTGCCGACTGGTTTACCCACCACGAGCCGCTGCCCGAGGCCATCACCGTCACCGTGTTCAAAGTGCCGGGCGAGACCAACACCGACGACCTGTCGCCAGCCTCCGAGGCCTGGAGCCGCCCGGACATCCCTCTGCACGCCAAGGCCATGCTGGTCAACAAGATGCCCGGTGGCCTGGAGAAGATCGAAGCGCTGAAAACCAAGGGCCACCCGCTGGCCTATGTGGGCGATGTGGTGGGTACCGGCTCATCGCGCAAGTCGGCCATCAACTCCGTGTTATGGCACATGGGCAACGACATCCTCTTCGTGCCCGGCAAGCGCCAGGGCGGGGTGGTGCTGGGCGGCGCCATCGCCCCCATCTTCTTCAACACCGCCGAAGACTCCGGTTGCCTGCCCATCGAGTGCGACGTGTCCAAACTGGCAATGGGTGACGTCATCACCATCCATCCCTACCAGGGCAAGATTACCAACGAGGCTGGCGAGACCGTCTCCACCTTCGAGCTGAAGCCCAGCACCCTGGCCGACGAAGTGCGCGCTGGTGGCCGCATCCCGCTGATCATCGGCCGTTCGCTCACCGACAAGACCCGTGAGGCGCTGGGCCTGGAACCCTCCGAGGTCTTCAGCCGCCCGCTGCCCGCCGCCCTTTCTGCAACGAAAAGCGGCAAGAGCTACACCCTGGCGCAGAAGATGGTCGGCAAGGCCTGTGGCGTCGACGGTATTCGCCCCGGCACCTATTGTGAGCCGCGCATGACCACGGTTGGTTCACAGGACACCACCGGCGCCATGACCCGCGACGAACTGAAAGAGCTGGCCTGCCTCGGTTTCTCCGCCGACCTGGTGATGCAGAGCTTCTGCCACACCGCCGCCTACCCCAAGCCGGTGGACATCAAACTCCAGCACGAACTGCCCGAGTTCATCCAGACCCGCGGTGGGGTGTCCCTGCGCCCCGGCGACGGCATCATCCACTCCTGGCTCAACCGCATGATCCTGCCCGACACCGTCGGCACCGGCGCTGACTCCCACACCCGCTTCCCCATCGGCATCAGCTTCCCCGCCGGCTCCGGCCTGGTCGCCTTCGGCGCGGCGTTGGGTGTGATACCGCTTGACATGCCCGAATCCGTATTGGTGCGTTTCAAAGGCGAGATGCAGCCCGGTGTCACCCTACGTGACTTAGTCAACGCCATCCCCTATGTAGCCATTCAAAAGGGCCTGTTGACGGTGGAAAAGGCCGGTAAGAAAAACGTTTTCTCTGGCCGCGTACTGGAAATAGAGGGCCTGCCGGATCTCAAGGTAGAACAGGCATTCGAACTCTCCGACGCCTCCGCCGAACGCTCCGCCAACGGCTGCACCGTGCGCCTGAACAAAGCGCCCATCATCGAGTTTCTCAACTCCAATATCACCCTGCTCAAATGGCTGATCGCCAACGGCTACGAAGACAAGCGCACCCTGCAGCGGCGCATCGACGCCATGCAGGCCTGGCTGGACGACCCGCAACTGCTGGAGCCCGATGCCGACGCCGAATATGCAGAAATTATCGAAATCGATCTCAATCAGATCACCGAACCACTGCTCGCCTGCCCCAACGACCCGGACGACATCAAGCCGCTGTCCGAACTGGCCGGCGAGAAAGTCGATGAGGTCTTCATCGGCTCCTGCATGACCAACATTGGCCATTACCGCGCCGCCGGCAAAGTCCTCGAAAACAGCGCTGCCGTGCCCACCCGCCTGTGGATCGCCCCGCCCACCAAGATGGATGAACACCAGCTGACGGAAGAGGGCTACTATGCCATCTTCGGCCGCGTCGGCGCGCGCACCGAAATGCCGGGTTGCTCCCTGTGCATGGGCAATCAGGCGCGCGTCGCCGACGGCGCCACTGTCGTCTCCACCTCCACCCGCAACTTTCCAAACCGCTTGGGCAAGGACGCCAATGTTTATTTATCGTCTGCCGAGTTGGCCGCCGTGGTCGCCGCCAAGGGCTCGCTGCCCACCGTGGAGGAGTACATGGTAGCGGTAAAACACCTGCAACCCATGGAAGGCGAGATTTATCGTTATCTCAACTTCCACCAGATTGCGGAATACAAGGACGTGGCGGATAAGGTGATTCCGGTGACGATAGCCTAAACTCAACAACCACCCGCTAAATCTGGTGGGTTGGTTTTACGGGCTGAAAGTCCGGATACGGGTCGAGAGACCCGTTTTTTCAGTCTGGCAATTATTTTCAAAATGCCTTGTAGGATGCCGGTGAGCGGTAGCGAACCGCATCGGTCGGGAACGGTGCCCGCCTCAATGACCAACGCTAGTGTAGTGTCCTGAATAAATCGCATATTCAGAGTCCCCCAAATTTGTCACAGCAAGGCGCAACTCGCAGGAAATGTCGGTAACCTTTTCAAGAGTTGCAACACGGCTGTGGCGAATTTAGGGGGCTCCCTCCGGGTGAGGTGCTAAAGGGCCATCTGCGGTGTTGCATTTTCTCGACATAGGCCCACTATGGCTTCAAAAGCGCGCCTTGCAGCTGGCCCTTTAGCACCTCACTGAATATACGCTTTATTCAGGACACTACACTAGACACCCGGTCCACACGCACGGTGCGATTCGCTACCACTCAGCAGACCCTACACCCATTGTATCGTCCTACAACCTCCGCTAGCGTATGCAGAAATATCAGGCTGTCTTCATCATCTTCGAAGATCGCTTCCCGCCGATCACCCCTTGAGGTCACGTGATAGAGGGTGCCGGGATATTCAATACGTAGGGGGCTCGCAATGGACTTGAGACTACATTGCTTGACAGAATTTTATAATACGAGAACAGATCCATTCTTCTCATTCTTCCTGTTTCTCCCGTGCCCCCCGTTTCTCGAAAACGTAATATTTACGCTATAAGAGCGTAATATTAACCAGTTCAGATTGATAGTGAGTGATACTGTGAATTTGCGGTAGGGGACTCTGCCGCCTGCAAAATGGGAATATTTGCAGTCATTTTGTTTCATACTTTTAATTCAGGAGAGTTTAAGATGAAATTGTTTAAAAAACATGTGGTGTTGGTTGCCATTGGCAGTTTGTTGCTCAGTGGTGCTGCCTTGGCCAATCCACCTAAACCCAATGTGTATGATACTGGTAATAAGTGGCGCATTACTTATTATAACGATTCCACCAGCAACCATGCTCAATGGGCGACACAGGAAATCTGTTTCCTGCCATTTTCTTCTGTGGGTACCAGTATTCAGGGAGTCTGGTATTCGACCAGTTTTCCAGACTGGAATGGGCGCTATTATCAGGAAGGTGATGAAGTCAAAATGACCGGTGATTATGCGAGGGATGTGGGGCATGACCACATGACACTGGTACACACGACAGATGGAATGGCGTTCAAGGACTGGACTGAGTGGCGTGAAGACGGCAAGTTTGGCAATATCATTGGCTGGGGGAATGCCAAAATGGTGCGCGCTGGGCGTTGCTTCTATCCGCCTGGTGTGGGTAAACCTGACGACCTGACGGCGAAAGCCCGGACTGAAATGGAAGGCAAGGTGCAGGAATTGTCCCGTTCGCTGCCGGGTCGCTTGACGCTTAAAGGCGGGCTTGCACAATCGCCTGGACAAGCTGATTTGGAAGGTCTCGATAGTTATCTGAACCGTGTCGGTGTTTTAAAATTTGAATATTGACCGATTGTTTTTAAGCTGTCTGTAGAACAAAGCTATCCGCAATGTTGCGGATAGCTTTTCATATCTTAAAAAAGACGTGAAACAATTCACGGGAAACAATTCACGGGAAACAATTCACGGGAAACAATTCACGGGAAACAATGGGGTCAGTTCGCACGCCGTCATCGGCAGCGTGTCTAGCGGGTTAAAGTCCCGTTCGGGGAATTTCTCATTCACCCTGATAGCACTGCGGAGCAGAGTAAGATACCTGGATTATTCGTGGGCACAAAAAACGTGCCCACCCTACTGGGCTGCTACACATAATATTTCCGGAATTACGCTGTGTTCCATCCAGGCTATTTTGCTATCTTTTGCCTGCCGAAACTTCCGTGCTCAGTCCCAGTCCAGCAGGCGCTGTTCTCCCTCCAGGGTCTTGATGTCGGTGATGTCCTGGGACATCTCCAGCACGCCGCGGTAGGTTCTGTCTTCGTCCCGCACGGCAAAGTAGCGGATCTGCACCAGCCTTCCCTTGAAGTTGATTCTGAAGTCGGCTACGTCGCGCGTACCCTTTCTGAATTCTTCGACAATGCGCAGCACGGTGTCCACGGATTTTGGCGGATGGCAGTAGCGCACCTCACGCCCGATGACCCCGGCGCTGCGGGGGAAGAGGCGCTCGTCGCCACGGTTGTAGAATACCACGCGGTCATTTTCGTCGACGTAGGTGATGTCCAGCGGCAGGGTGCGGAAGATGAGGTTTACCTGCTGCGGGGTCATGTAGCCTTCGTCGTAGTGGAACTGGTCGTCGCTGGCGAAGTTCGGGTTTTCATCCGGCTTGGCCTGTGAGGGATGGACGTAGTTTTTCTCCTTATCGTCCTCTTCTCCCTCCTTTTCTGCGAGGGGGGGGTAGGGCGGCGGCGTAATGTTCAGCATCCAGCCGATCTCTTCGTCGCCGCTGCGCATGGCCTGCCATTCCGATTCTTCCAGCAGATTCAGCGCATTGGGCAGCAGCCGTTCCTCCTCGACTGAGATCAGGCGCAGCATTTCGTCCTTGAGCAAGGAGAAATTGATCCCGACCTTTTCCAGCCGGTCTTCCTCCAGCGCCAGACGAACCTGTTTGAGCATGGCCCGGATCTCATCGTGAAAGGCCCACATGTTCTTGCTGGGGCCGTCCCAGCCGTGCCTTTCCAGGCAGGGAAACAGCTGGTTTTCCTTGCGCTGATAATGCTTCTCCACTTCGCAGATGTCGCCGAACAGGGTTTTGAAATCGCTGCTGTCCCGTTCGGGATCAAGCTTGCTGATGCGGACGAACAGGGAGCGCAGCATGCGGTTTTCTTCGAGATAGACGCGTACCGGATGCCCCGGCGGAAAGCCGTTGATGATGCCGGCGGACAGCTTCCGCTCCACCACGTCGTAGTAGAACGCCTTCACCTTGGGGTTGTTTTGATATGCCAGGCCTTGCCCGTTGATTTCTCGCAAGACCTGGGCGATGTCTTCCTGGGTCAGGCTTTCGCACTCTGTATCGAATGCCTTGATCAATGCCGCTGCATCACCACCGTTGCAGAGGGCTTGGAAAATGTCTTGCAGCTGCGCCAGGGTGGGGTTGGTTGCTATTTCGTTCAAAACGGGCCTCTTTCTTGATTGAAGGGAGGAAAGCTCGTGCGAGACAAACAGCTGTGCGGTGGGTAGGAAAGGTCAGCGTAGCAAGGCGATAGGGGGAAGGGTTTGATTGAGGTCAAGGCGCGGCGGGGAGTGCCAGTGATGGGCGGTGGAGGGCGATCAGCGTGTGTAAGTCTGGCTTATGCCTGTTGCCTCTCCAGTGCCCATTGTACATGTTCGCGTACCAGTGCCGATGGGTGATCCAGGCGACTGCGCAGGGCGGCAATCGTAGTCGTGGAATGCGGCGCATTGCCCAGCGCCACAGCGATGTTGCGCAGCCAGCGCTGATGGCCGATGCGGCGGATGGGGCTGCCTTCGGTGCGCTGCAAAAAGGTTTCCTCGTCCCAGGCGAACAGCTCGATCAGTGTGCTGTCGTCCAGGGCGTGGCGGGGCAGGAAGTCCACTTCCGGGCTGGGTGTGGCGAAGCGGTTCCACGGGCAGAATAGCTGGCAGTCGTCGCAGCCGTAAATGCGGTTGCCCAGCTGCGGCCGCAATTCCTCGGGAATAGCGCCGCGCAGCTCGATGGTGAGATAGGAAATGCACAGGCGGGCGTCCACCTCATAGGGCGCGACGATGGCGCGGGTGGGGCAGACATCGATACAGGCGGTGCAGGTGCCGCAGTGCGGCGCCACGGGGGTGTCCACTGGCAGCGGCAGGTCGGTATAGATCTCACCGAGGAAGAACCATGAGCCGGTGTGCTCGGTGAGCAGGTTGCTGTGTTTGCCGATCCAGCCCAGGCCGGCCTTTTCGGCGATGGGCCTTTCCAGCACCGGGGCGCTGTCGGTGAACACCCGATAACCGAAGCCGCCGATGTGCTGCTCGATGCGCGTGGCGAGCTTCTGCAACCGTTTTCGCAGCACCTTGTGGTAGTCGCGCCCCAGGGCATAACGTGAAATGTAGGCTTTGTTCGGGTCGTTCAGTACCGCCTCCGGGTCGGCGCCCTGGGCGGGCAGGTAATCCATGCGCACGCTGATGATGCGGATGGTGCCCGGTACCAGCTCGGCAGGGCGGGTGCGCTTGTGGCCGTGGCTGGCCAGGTAGTCCATTTCGCCGTGGTAGCCCTTGGCTAGGCGTTCGAAGTGGCGCGCCTCGGCGACGGACAGCTGGATGTCGCTGATACCCACCTTTTGCAGGCCCAGCTCGCGGCCCCACTGCTTGATGTCGTCAGCGAGTTGTTGCCAGTCGCGGGTCTGGTTCAGTGATTCATCCATAGCCGTTATGATAGCGCTATGAAACCCCTGCCCCACAGTCTTTATCGCGCTGAACAGGTGCGTGAGCTGGATCGCATCGCCATCGACGAATTCGGTATCCCTGGCCTGACCCTGATGCAGCGCGCCGGTGCGGCAGCCTTCGAGGCCCTGCGCCGGCACTGGCCGCGTGCGCGCCACATCGGTGTGCTGTGCGGTACCGGCAACAATGGTGGCGATGGTTTTGTGCTGGCGAGTCTGGCGCAGGCGGCGGGGCTGCGGGTGAGTGTGTGGCAGGTGGGTGATGCCGACCGTACCGGTGGCGATGCCCTGTCTGTACGACAGAAAATGGAGGCTACGGGTCTGCATGCCGAGGCCTTTGCCAGGGAGGACTTGTCCGTCTGTGAGGTGTTGGTGGACGGCCTGCTCGGCACCGGTCTGAGTGGTGAGGTGAGCGGCACCTGGCGCGAGGCTATTGAGGGGATGAATAGGGCGCACGATGCCGGTTGTGGCGTGCTGGCGCTGGATATCCCCTCCGGTCTGCACGCCGACACCGGCGCGGTGCTGGATGCGGCGGTGCTGGCGGATGTCTGCGTGACCTTCATCGGCCTCAAGCTGGGCCTGTTCACTGGGCAGGGGCCGGATTACTGTGGCGAGGTGTTGTTCGATGATCTCGATGTGCCGTCGCAGACTTACACGCGATTTTCCCCGGCGGCCACGCGCCTGCCGCCGCCGGCGGCAGGCGCGTACCTGCCGCTGCGCCGCGCCTGCGCCCACAAGGGTGACTTCGGCCATGTGCTGGTGGTGGGCGGTGATCACGGCATGTCCGGCGCGGTGCGTCTGGCGGGTGAGGCGGCCCTGCGCTGCGGCGCGGGCCTGGTGAGTCTGGCCACGCGGCCCGAACATGCGGTGGCCATCAGCGCCGCGCGGCCTGAGCTTATGTGCCACGGCATCGCCGATGTCGTGTCGCTGAAGCCCCTGCTGCGCCGCGCCACGGTGCTGGCCATCGGTCCCGGGCTGGGGCAGGGCGCCTGGGGCCGCCAACTGCTGGGCGCCGCGCTGGTGAGCCGTCTGCCGCTGGTGGTGGATGCCGATGCCCTCAACCTTCTCGCCGCTGAACCCATGCGGCGGACACGGTGGGTGCTCACCCCACACCCCGGTGAGGCAGCACGACTGCTGGGCCGGACTATCGCAGAGGTGCAGGCCGATCGCTTCGCCGCCATTCGTGCCCTGCAGCAGAAGTACGGCGCTGTGGTGGTGCTGAAGGGCGCGGGCACGCTGATCGTCGATAGCGCTGGCGATGTCAGTCTCTGCGACGCCGGCAATCCCGGTATGGCCAGCGGTGGCATGGGTGACGTGCTCACGGGTGTGATTGCGGCCTTGCTGGCACAGGGATTGAACGGCGATGAGGCTGCGCGGCTGGGTGTCAGTCTGCATGCCGCAGCGGCCGACCAGGCCGCCACATCCGGCCAGCGCGGCCTGCTGGCCAGCGATCTGTTTCCTTGTTTGCGCGAGCTGCTGGCATGAGTGACGAGATCACCCTGGATATCCCGGACGAGGCGGCCATGCTGGCCCTCGGTGCGCGCATTGCCGAGCACCTGCGTGGTGGTGGCGTGCTGTATCTGCACGGTGAACTCGGTGCCGGCAAGACCACCCTGTCACGTGGCATCCTGCAGGGTCTGGGCGTCAGCGGCCGGGTCAAGAGCCCGACCTACACCCTGGTCGAGCCCTATGAATTCGCCGGCGGTCACGCCTACCACTTCGATCTTTACCGCCTTGCCGACCCCGAGGAGCTGGAATACATGGGTATCCGCGACTACTTCGATCCGCAGGCGGTGGTGCTGGTGGAATGGCCTCAGCGCGGCGAGGGCCTGCTGCCGGCGGCCGATGTGCGGGTGGATATCGCCTATCGCGGCTGCGCTCGCCAAGTGCGCCTGCGCCCCGGTGCCGGTGGCCGTACTGCCTGGCTGGCGCACTTCGCCGGGTAAATCCCGCATTTTCGTGCCGCCGCCTTCCGGCTACTGTTCAAACCTTTATGTGACTGTAACTTTCCCGTCTATCTCTGTGTTCTTAAAACAAAAAATGTAAACAAAAAACTTGCGTTATTGCGTTTTTGTTGCACAATTACGGATATGGGGTTTCTCTGTCCAAAGTTTGTGTGCCTGTCGATGCGACGATCGTTACTGATTTTGCTGGCGCTGGCGTTGTCTCTGCCGGTCTCGGCGGCAACCATCGAGGGCGTTCGCCTGTGGTCCGGCCCGGATCAGAACCGCCTGGTTTTCGACCTTAACGGCCCCGTCAGCCACAAGCTCTTTGTCCTTCATTCCCCCGAGCGGGTGGTGGTGGACATCAAGAATGCCCGCCTGCTGCATGACCTGGGCCGGCTGGATCTCAGCAAAAGCTTCGTGCACCGCGTGCGCAGCGCTACGCACAATGGCAACCTGCGTGTGGTGCTGGACATGCGTGGCAGGGTGCAGCCGAAAAGCTTCCTGCTCAAGCCGACGCAGAAATACGGTCACCGTCTGGTGATCGATCTGCAGGAACCGCGTAGCAAACCGACGGTGACGCAGCGCAGCGTGCAGGCGACGACTGGCAAGGCGCGCGATGTGATCATCGCCATCGACGCCGGCCACGGCGGTGACGATCCGGGGGCCTCCGGCCGTCACGGCACGCGGGAAAAAGACGTGGTACTGGCTATCGCGCGCCGGCTGGAACGGCTGATCCGCCAGGAGCGCGGTATGCGGCCGGTGATGATCCGCACCGGCGACTATTATGTCAGCCTGCGCAAGCGCATGCAGAAGGCACGTGACATGAAGGCCGACCTGTTCATCTCCATTCATGCGGACGCCTTCCGTGATGGCCGTGCACGCGGCGCTTCGGTGTGGGTGCTGTCGCAGAAGGGCGCCACCAGTGAGGCAGGCCGATGGTTGGCGGAAAGCGAGAACAGCGCCGATCTCATCGGCGGCGTGAGTCTGGATGACAAGGATGACCTGCTTGCCTCGGTGCTGCTGGATCTTTCGCAGAACGCCACTATTGCCGCCAGCCTTGACGTTGGCGGGCTGATGCTGGGCGAATTGAAGCGCATTACCAAGGTGCATAAGCCGCACGTGGAACAGGCTGGTTTCGTCGTGCTGAAGTCGCCGGATATCCCGTCGATCCTGGTGGAGACTGGGTTTATCTCCAATAGCCACGAGGAGCGCAATCTGCGCGATCCCAACTATCAGCGCAAGCTGGCCGGCGCCATGCTGCGTGGCGTGCGCAGCTATTTCATCCGCAATGCCCCGCCTGGTACCCTGCTG
>JAJRWE010000160.1 GCA_024276955.1 Gammaproteobacteria bacterium | reverse complement strand
TGCCTCGACCTCGCGCCGCGTTGGGCGGTGTGGCCCGGCCTCGGCACCCTGGCCTTCGGCGCCAGCGTGAAAGAGACCGGCATCATCGCCGATATCACTCGCCACACCGTTGCTGCCATCCAGCGCGCCGAGTGCCTGGGCGGCTGGTGCGCGTTGCCGGAGCGTGACATCTTCGCGGTGGAATACTGGGATCTGGAACAGGCCAAGCTACGCAAGGCCGGCAAGCCCACCGAGTTTGCCGGCAAGGTGGCGCTGGTTACCGGCGCCGCCAGCGGCATCGGCCGCGCCTGTGCCGATACCCTGCATGCGCGTGGCGCAGCGGTGGTGGCGCTGGATATCGACCCCGCCGTGGCACAACACTTCGATACGGCCGACCGTCTCGGTATCGTCTGCGACATCACCGACAGTGCCGCCATGCAGACCGCCGTGGCACAGGCTGTGGTGCGCTTCGGCGGGCTGGACGTGGTGGTCAGCAATGCCGGCAATTTCCCCGCCAACCTGCGCATCGAGGATATGGATCCCGCAGTCTGGGAGCGCAGCCTGCAGCTCAATCTCACCTCCCACCAGCGTCTGCTGCAGCACTGCATTCCCTATCTGCAACGCGGCTTGCAACCGGCGGTGGTGCTGATGGCATCAAAGAATGTGCTGGCACCGGGACCGGGTGCCGCGGCCTATTCCGTGGCCAAGGCCGGCCTCACCCAGTTGGGCCGAGTGGCGGCGCTGGAGCTGGCGCCGCAGGGTGTTCGGGTCAACACCCTGCACCCGGATGCGGTATTCGATACCGGCATCTGGACCGACGAGGTCATTGCCGGCCGCGCCAGGCACTACGGCATGACGGTACAGGAGTACAAGACCAAGAATCTGCTTAAGGTGGAGATCACCTCCGCCGACGTGGCCGACATGGTCTGTGCCCTGGCCGGGCCGCTGTTCGCCAAGACCACCGGCGAGCAGGTCTCCATCGACGGTGGTAATGATCGGGTGATCTGACGATGAGTCTCACACCTTGAATCTCTCTGGGTTGGATTCCCCGCTGCTTGCCTCAAGCGCCTACTTTTGGTGGTGCAGCGAAATAATTTTATTGCCCTGAACAATGTAGGAGCGGACCCCCGGGCCGCGATGCCAAGGGTGGGAAAGCCATCGCGGCCCGGGGGTCCACTCCTACAACTCAATACCCCGTCGGCTTGCTGTGGTGTGGGGAGGTTTACTACGACTGGAAAAATGACAGAAAAAAGGAGAAACAGCATGATAAGGGGAAGTTGCCTGTGTGGCGTCATCGAATACGAAGTGGAGCCGATAGCAGGAAAAATATTTAATTGCCATTGTTCGCAGTGCCGAAAATCGCATGGCGCGGCCTTTGCGACTCAAGCCTTTGCCAAGGGTAAAACGCTGAAGTTTATAAAAGGTGAGGAATTCCTGAAAGAGTACTCAGGGCATGGTGGTGTTCGGGCTTTTTGTTCTGTTTGTGGTTCAAGGCTAATGAATTATGCGCCCGATAAAGGCCTGTATTTAAGCGTCGCATTGTCGTGTGTGGATGGTGACGAAAATGGCGAAGCCTATATGGATGGGCCTGTCGCACACGCATTCGTGGCTTCAAAGGCTGCGTGGCATATGCCTAGTGACGATATCCCTTCATATCCGGGCATACCACTGGACTGATTTGTGACACTAGTACACCGTCAAGGCTATTTTGACGGTGTACTTGTTCACCGCGCCGGATGGCACTGTCATATACTCGTAATATGGCTGGGGTTTAATCTATCCGGGTTGGATTCCCCGCTGCTCGCCTGAAGCGCCTACTTTCGCCTCAGGGCGCCTACTTTTGGTGGTGCAGCGAAATGATTTTATTGCCCTGAGCAAGGGTAGGAGCGGACCCCTGGGCCGCGATGCCCCGGTGGGAAAACCATTGCGGCCCGAGGGTCCGCTCCTACAGCATGATATGCCGTCAGCTGGCTGTGGGGTGGTTCATTGGCTCGATGTAATTTCGGAGTTGTGACAAACATGGCGAGTCCCCTGATATTGGTGGTGGAAGATGAGCCGGCGGTTCGTGACATGATTGGCCTGACGCTGGATCAGGCGGGTTATGAATGGCTTGCGGCGGGTGATGTGCCCGAGGCACGTTGCCGTCTGGCCGATGCGCGCCCCGATCTGGTGCTGCTGGACTGGATGTTGCCGGGACAACACAGCGGCCTGGATTTTGCCCGCCAGATGCGCCGCGAGGAACTGACCCGGGATCTGCCGGTGATTCTGCTGACTGCACGTGATGCCGAAGACGACAAAATTCGCGGATTGGATGTGGGCGCGGACGATTATGTCACCAAGCCGTTTTCCCCGCGTGAACTGTTGGCGCGTATCAAGGCCCTGCTGCGACGCTCCGGGCAGGCCGAGGATGAGGGCGTGGTCAGCATCGGCGGCCTGACCCTGGATTCCACCTCGCATCGTGTGCTGGCAAGGGATGAAAACGTGGCACTCGGCCCGACCGAATTCAAGCTGCTGAGTTTTTTTATTCACCACCCGGACCGGGTCTACAGCCGTGACCAGCTTCTGGATCGGGTATGGGGCAGCAATGTCTACATCGACGACCGCACCGTGGACGTGCATGTGCGGCGCCTGCGTAAGGCCCTGTCGCCACATGGCTGTGACCGTTTGATCCAGACGGTGCGCGGTGTCGGTTACCGGTTCTCAGAGCACTAGTGCACAACCCCTGGATCAGCGAAGCCTGGCGTGGCGGACTCCTGCTCGGTGGAGCCTGGTTTGTCGGCTGGCTGATCGGCCGGCCGGAGACCCTGCTGCTGGTCGTCATGGGCGCTTATCTGGCCTGGCATTATTACAATCTCTATCGTCTCGAACGCTGGTATCACAAGCGCAAGCGTTTCCATCCCCCCGAGGCCCGCGGCATCTGGGGCGAGGTGTTTCACGACATCTACCAGTTGCAGCAGCGCAATCGCAAGCGGAAGCGCAAGCTGGCGCGCATGCTGGCGCGTTTCAATGAATTTACCGCGGCGATGCCGGACGCCATCGTGGTGCTGAGCGAAGACGACCAGATCGAATGGCTCAACAAGGCTGCCCAGCAGCACCTCGGCCTGCACCCAAAGCAGGATCTCGGCCAGCGTATCGACAATCTCGTGCGCCATCCCCGCTTCGCCAATTTTCTCACCCGCGGTGACTACAGCAAGACGCTGGAGCTGCCATCGCCCATGGGTAATCAGCACACACTGTCTGTCCGCATCGTGCCTTACGGCGATCGGCGGCGTTTGTTGGTAGTGCGCGATATCACGCGCCTGAAACACCTGGAGCGGGTACGGCAGGACTTCATCGCCAATGTGTCGCATGAATTGCGCACGCCGCTGACGGTAATCGCCGGCTATCTGGAAAACATGGCCGATGCCGGCGATGTCTGTTCGCAGCACTGGGGCAAGAGCATCGACCAGATGCAGGGACAGTCGCGGCGTATGATCCGCATCGTTGAAGACCTGCTCACCCTGTCACGGCTGGAGGCCGACGATGCGCCGCCGTTGCATGATGCGGTGGCGGTGCCGGCCATTCTGACGGCGATTCGCGAGGAGGCCATTGCCCTGAGTGGCGAGGCCAAGCATGAGATTACGCTGGATGCCGATCGTTCACTGTGGCTGCGTGGAGGGGAAAAGGCCCTCTACGGCGTGTTTTCAAACCTCGTCTTCAATGCCGTTCAATATACGCCGCCGGGCAGCGCCATCCATATTCACTGGTATAAAAAGGATGACCATCTGTATTTGGATGTACAGGACTCAGGCATCGGCATCAGTGCGCAGCATATTCCGCGACTGACGGAGCGTTTCTACCGGATCGATCCCGGCCGCTCGCGGGAATACGGTGGCACCGGACTGGGGCTGGCCATCGTCAAGCACGGGCTTGAGCGCCATGCTGGCCGATTGGAAATCGAGTCCCGGGTGGGGGAGGGGAGCCTGTTCCGCTGCGTGTTTCCAGTCGATCTGGCGATTGATCGCGAGGAGTAAATGGGCACACCCGTTAATCCCTTCTCCCCTTGACCAGATCAGATCAGAAGGTTGCGATGAGGGGTGTAAGCGGAATAGCACTAAGTTAAGCACTTTTTCCAAGGTAGGTTGGGCAAAGGAGCGCTAGCGACGTGCCCAACCTACGGGGGGATATCTATTAATACGCAATCGATTCCCTATTAACCCAGGTGGATCGTCCAACACCCTTTAATTTAGTGCCATTCGGGTGTAAGTGCTGAAAGTGAATGTTGAGCCCTCACCCCAACGCTTGCCAAGTTGTCACAAAACCGCCATCGGCGTTTCATATTACTGTCACATTGACGGCCCATACTTTTCCCCACTGATTTATTCATTTTCAAACTTGATCGATAATGGA
>JAJRWE010000159.1 GCA_024276955.1 Gammaproteobacteria bacterium | reverse complement strand
GCGTAACCCGTCACGATAACCAGATCCGCATCAGCATCAGCGACCACGGCCCCGGCATCCCCGAGGAATTTCATCCCAAGCTGTTCGAGAAGTTCACCCAGGCCGACGCCTCTGATACGCGCCAGGTGGGCGGTACCGGGCTGGGTCTGAATGTCAGCAAGGCCATCGTGGAAAAACACGGCGGGCAGATCGGCTTCACCACCCAGACGGGTGCCGGCACAACGTTCTATTTTGAATTGATGGAAATCGACATGGCCGCAGCAGACCCCGCCAGCTCCTGATGATTTCATTAATTGGTGCGCAATGACGATAAGACCCTTAACAAACCTCGATCATGTGGTCATCAACTAAGGAAGAAACATGAGTGAGCACGATCTCAACCGTATCCTGTACGTGGAAGACGAACCTGACATTCAAGCGGTGGCGCAGATTGCACTGGAGACGCTGGGAGGATTTATACTCAAGATCTGCAGCTCCGGCAAGGAGGCGCTAGCCGCAGCAGAATCATTCGCACCCGACCTCATCCTGACGGACGTCATGATGCCCGGCATGGATGGCCCCACCACGCTGGCTGAACTGCGCAAGCTGCCGCAGCTGGCAAACACCCCGGCCATATTCATGACCGCCAAGGTGCAACCACAGGAAGTGGCACAGCTACGATCCCTCGGCGCCATTGAGGTGATCGCCAAGCCCTTCGACCCCATGACCCTGGCGGAAAAAATAAAGGACATCTGGCAGCAACACCGTGGTTGATCAGGCGGATATTCAGGCCCAGCTCCAGGCCCTGCGCGAAGGCTATGCCCGGCAGCTGCCGGAAAAGCTGGCCGAAGTAGAGGCCCTGTGGCAAGCACTCACTGACGGTGTCTGGGCATGGGATAAGGCAGAGGGGCTGCAACGCCTGACTCATACCCTGGCCGGTTCCGCACCCACCTTCGGATTTCCGGAGGTGGGACAACAAGCACGCAAGCTCGAGCAGCGGGCGAAGGCCTGGCGGGCGGACAGTTGTGTCCCTGGCGAGTCTGAGAGGCGGCAGTTTAAGGCCCTGCTCGATGATTTTCTCAACAGCAAGCCCTCGACGGAGGCGACTGCGGAGAACATTTCCCTGAAGCGTGCTGCAAACGGCGATTCCACCAACCGCATCATCTACCTGGTCGAGGACGATACAGACCTGGCATCCGAGCTCATACTCCAGCTCGGCCAGTTCGACTATCAGGTACGGCAGTTCCCGGGCTGCGCCGACCTCGACGAGGCCATAGAGGAAACCATACCGGCGGCCATAATTCTTGATACCCGCCTTGAGAATGGCGAGCTGGTGGGTGCCACGCTCACACGTGACCTCAAGGCCCGTTACGGCTCCGACCTACCCATCATCTTCATCTCCCAATGCGGCGACTTTGAGGTGCGCCTGCAGGCCGTACGTTCGGGTGGCGACGCCTATTTCACCAAACCCGTCGAGATCGGAAACCTTGTCGACACCCTGGATCAGATTAGCGGCAACCGCTGCGAGGAGCCTTATCGGGTGCTGGTGGTGGACGATGACGCATCGCTGGCCGCACACTACGCCCTGATCCTGGAGCGGGCCGGCATGCGGGTGACCACGGTCACCAACCCGGAAGAGATCGTCGCCAGCCTGGTAGAGGTGCGCCCCGAATTGATCCTGATGGATGTCTATATGCCCTCCTGCAGCGGGCTGGAGCTGGCCAAACTGATTCGTCAGCAGGATGCCTATCTGAGCATCCCCATTGTCTTCCTGTCGTCCGAAACCAACATGGAAAAGCAGTTTTCGGCCATGCGCATGGGCGGAGATGATTTCCTCACCAAACCCATCAATGACGAACACCTGATCTCCTCTGTGAGCATTCGTGCCGGGCGTTCACGGACCTTGAACGCGCTGATGGCACAGGACAGCCTCACCGGGCTGCTGAAACACACCAAGATCAAGGAGCATTTGACGGCAGAGGTGTCCCGCGCCCAGCGCGCCGGGATCCCGCTCAGCTTCGCCCTGATCGACATCGATCACTTCAAGGCCGTCAACGACAATTATGGCCACCTGGCGGGAGACCGGGCCATCAAAAGTCTGGCGCGCCTGTTGCGGCAACGCCTGCGACAGAGCGACAGCATCGGGCGTTACGGTGGTGAAGAATTTGCCGTGGTGCTACCGGACTGCGGCCTGGAGGCGGCCGAACAGGTACTAAATCAGATTCGTGAAGGCTTCGCCAACCTGCACTTTCTACACGAAGACCAGGAATTCTCCATCACCCTGAGCGCGGGTCTCGCCAGCGCCGAACAGTTCCGCGATGCCGAAGGCGTCAACCGCGCCGCCGATGAGGCCCTCTATGAGGCCAAACGGACGGGGCGCAACCGGGTGATGCTCTGTCAGGCGCCGGCGGTGAAATTTCCGGCGCGTCGCTGAGCGCGGGCTTGTTGCCACAGCAGTATCACAGGCACCGTCGAGTGGGCAATGCCCACCCTACAACACAGGACAGTTATGGAATTCCAGCACCAGACCGCGCTCGCCCTGACGGCAACGGGTACAACAGGCATTGTTCACCACGACACGATAGGCACAGGCCAGATCGGCTTGTAGCACATGCGCCATCACGGCACGAATCACCCCGGCATGGGCCACCACCAGCACCCGCTCCCCGGCAAATTCTTTCAGGCAATCATCGAAGGCGCTGGCGACCCGGGTGACGAAGTCCGCTAACGGCTCGGCACCGGGTGGGCGGCGGTGCACCGGGTCGCGGAAAAAAGCCGCGTATTCATCCAGATTGTTATGTTGGATCTGCGCCGGTGTACGCCCCTCCCAGCTACCGAAGCCCACCTCGCGGAAGCGCGCATCGACCGCCACCGGCAGACCATGGCGTGCACCCAGCGCCTCGGCAAAATCACGGCAGCGGATCAGCGGCGAACTGACGATGCGCGTCCACGGACAATCCTCGGCCGACTCACCACCCACTGCCGCCCACATCTGCGCCCAGCCCTTGTCACTCAACGGATCGTCGATGCCGTGGCCGCGATAGGCGCGGCCGCCCTCGGGCGTACCGTGGCGCAGCAGGTCGATGAGGGTGTCGTTCATGGGGCCTCCGTTGTTTTGTTAGAAGGGCCCGTAATTCTAACCCGGCTATGCTTCCCTGCGGGGATTTGCTTGACGACACTGCGCACCCTTGAAAAAGTATGCATTACTTAGGAGGTGAGATGAGAACCACGCTTGACTTACCCGAGGATTTACTGAAAGAGGCCATGAAGGTAACCCACACCAGCACCAAGACAGGCGTTATTGTTAAAGCGCTGGAGGAACTGGTCAGAAAGTCAAAGATTTCCGAGATCAAAAAATATAAGGGCAAAATCGACCTTTCGATCGACAAGCACTTTCATCTTTTAAGCCAGGTATTAAAAGTGCAGCAATTCCCGCTAACAACTCCAGCGCGGTAGGTTGGGGTGAGGAACAAACCCCAACGATTTGCACCCATATCTACCTCCTGTTGGGGATTGCAGGCTCACCCCAACCTACGAACGGCGGCAATTCACGCACTCGCGGCCGGCGGCTGACGGTAGAGGAATAACGTGAAGTTGTTGTCGAGGTAGCCTTCGCGCAATTCGCAGTGTGCGGCGAAGGTTTGGCAGAATTCCAGCATTTCCTGGGGCTGGAAGGATTGCAGGTCGGGACGGCTGGCAACCCAGGCATTGCGGGCGTCGAGCAGGTTGAAGGCGAGGATTCGCCGGCTGCTGTCAAACATGCGCCGGATGCAGCGGCGGGCGTAGTCGCCTTCGTCATTCAATGCTTCGTTGAGGGAGCCGGAGAGCATGACCACGTCATAGCTCTGTGGCGGCGGGTCGATCTCAAATAAGTCACCTTCGCGCAGGTCGATGCCGGGGTAGCGTTCGCGCCCGGCGGTGATGAGGTCCGGTGACAGGTCGATGCCGGTGTAGTCGATGTCATGGCCATGACGGCGCAGGAAGGCGGCCAGGTCACCGAAGCCGCAGCCGACGTCGAGCAGGTGGTCGCAGGGCCGCAGGCCTGCTTCGGCGAGCACAGCGAAGCAGGTTTCCTGCACCGTGGTGGTGCTCCAGTAGAGGGCATTGGGGTGCCAGCCGTGACGCAGCAGGGCATCACGGTGGCGGTCGCGGATGCGTTGGCGCTGGTCCGGGGTCATCGGCGAGCTGTTTGGTCTATTTGGTGAGCGACATGAACAGCTGCGGCAGTTTTTCCGGCAGGCGTTCGATGTTGTCGATGACGGTATATTGCTGCCCAAAGATATCACCGACATATTCATCCGCACGGCGATCCAGGCTGATGCAGTGGGTGAAGATGCCGTCACGATCCAGTTCTTGCACGGCCTTGCGCGTGTCTTCGATCAGCAAACGCTCGTCGTTGACATCAATATCGGAAGGCTCGCCGTCGGTGAGCACCAGCAGCAGTTTCTTTTCGGCACGGCGCGCACCCAGGTAGTGTCCGGCGTGGCGCAGGGCGGCACCCATGCGGGTGGAATAGCCGGCCTCCATCGCGCCCAGGCGTGACTTCACGTCATCGCCCCACTTTTCACTATAGCCCTTGATATGCTGGTAGCGCACTTCGTGGCGGGTGTTGGATTAAAAACCGGCGATGGCGAATTCGTCGCCCAGCTTGTCGATGGCCCAACCCAGCAGGGCGACGGCCTCCTGACTCAGTTCCAGTACCGTCTGCTGGCAACCGGCAGGCACATCGGCTACCGATTGTGAGAGGTCGATGAGCAGCGACACGGCGATGTCGCGGCCGGAGGTGCGGTGGCTCATGTTGATGCGTGGGTCCGGGGTGTGGCCGGTCTTGAAGTCGATCAATGAGCGAATGGCAACATCCAGATCCAGTTCGCTGCCATCCTCCTGATAACGCACGCGCACCAGCTGCTGAGGCTTGAGCATGTCGAGGATCTGCTTGAGGCGTTTGGCCAGTGCGGCGTTTTTGGCCAATAAATCGTCAATCAGCGCCGGGCTGGCACCGGGATGCAGGGATTCGTAGAGGCTGACCCAGTCAGGGCGGAAGGTCTGGGTATTGTAATCCCACTCGTGATAGTGGCGAGGCGGCAGGCCTGACTCCGGACTGTCCTCTTCCTGCACCTGTTTCTCGTTCAGATCAAACATTTCCTCTTCGTCGCCCATCTCGATGAACACCCACAGGCTGCGGTTGTCGTCGCGATAGTCCACCACGGTGTCGGTGAAGCGGACGTTGGGCAGCTGGTCGCTCTGCCGCCGGGTACGGGCGACGAAGCTGGCGGCGAGGCTGACCATCTCTTTGGTGCTGCTTTCGCCCTCGGCAAGCAAGCGCTGAAAACGGTCGGCAAATTCGCGGATGTCCGGGTCACTGTAGTCATAATCGGCATCGAGCACGGCGCGTGAGAACATGGCCAGACGATGGCGAATACAGGACTCGGTCTTCGGGTCGCAGGCGTCTTCCACCGGCTTCGGGTGCAGACCGAGGAGGATGCGACGCAGGCCGGGGTAGCGACGCATGACCAGGGTGTCAATGCGGCAATCCTCAAACAGCTCCATGGCGATGCGCTGGAAGGGGCTGAAGTTGTCGGCGATGACCTTGCCGCTCCAGCGCCAGTGACCAGCGATGTGGGCCAGCAGGGCGCGGTAGCGGTCCAGGCCGCTGATGCCGTTACGGTCGTCGTAGACATCGGGCACACGGATACCGAGGTTATCGAAATAGGGCTGCGGCTTGCGCAACTCGTCGAAGCCTTCGGAATAGGGCACCAGATAGGGTTTTTCCTCACCATGTTCCAGCCACATGGCCCACAGGTAGAGGTCGAGCTTGCGCTCGTGATCCATGAACAGCACGCCGTGGCGCTCGCGCTGCAGCACCGCGCGACTGTCGGCGGACTGTAATTGAAAAAAGTCGCGCTGGCGCTCGGGGTGGTCACCGTAGTTGCGGATGCCGTAGTCGATCCAGTTGCGCAGGCCCTCCAGCGACAGCTGGCTGAGCAGAAAGGGGATCTGTTCCAGCAGGTCGGGCATGCCCGGACTGGGGATGGTGTCGTGGAAGCCGTGGATGGAGCGTGTGGTGCGCGCCATCATATCGAACATCAGGTCGACGTAGCGCTGTAGCTGTTGCAGGCTGCCCAGACGACGGGTGACCTCGGCGATGGTCTGCAGAAAGCCGGGGATGGCACGGCCGTTGGGCGTGCGTGACATCTTCCATACCGCCTGCGAAATCAGCGGCAGGGCCTCTTCGCCCACTTGCTTGGCCACCCGGGGCATATTCTCCAGATACGTCAACACCGGCTCGAAGCCGCGGCCGATCATGCACACCAGGGAGGCGCCGTCGAGGTAGTCGTCGATGCCCGTGGGCGACAGCAGCGCTGCGGCCTCGGTCATGCAATCGGCGAACACATCGTCGAGCTGCGGGAAGCTGCAGGTCAGATGTTCGCGGTAGGTTTTTAAGGCTTCAGGCGTGAGGCCGGAGGCTGGAGGGGTGCTTGTTTCCATCATTGATCTCTGCTGCTGGTGTCATGTCACGGGGCTATTGCTGTATTCAGCGTTCCTGTGGTGTTTCGCGGCAAGGCGCAGTGTGCAGGCAATGGCACCTCCCTTGTCAAGCACTGCAACGCGGGCGCGGAGCACCACAGGAGCGCCCGAAGGGTTGGTCTGTCAGCGTCCATGGCTGCGTTCCGCCTCTTGACAAGGACTATGGCCATTGCCTGCGAGGCGCGCCTTGCCCTGAACGCTGACAGACCAACTGAATGCAACAATAGCCCCGTGACATGACACTAGTTTGGGCGTTTTTTTTGATGCCACCGATCAGGCCGTTGAGGACTCGGGAGGTTTCGTCACTCATGGCCTCAAGTTCGCTGTAATGTTCCCGAGACAAATAACCCAGTCTCTGAGCCAGGCCGAGTTGATAACCGAGTTCCCGCGACGAGGCGTAGGCGATATCGAGAAAGCGCAGATACTCTGTCTGGCTGTTGCGGGCACATCCTTCAACGATGTTCGAGGGCACGGAAACCGCCGCCCGGCGAACCTGCTGGGTCAGACCGAAGCGCTCTTCCGCCGGAAAGGCCTGCGTAGCTCGATACACCGTTAGCACAAGCTGATCCGCCAGCTCAAAGGCCCGAAGTTTCCGATGATCCCTCAAACCCTACCCCTCCAGCCTCAGGCCTGCAGTCTCAAGTCTCAAATACAGCATCAATGGCGTGATCCAGCGTGCTGCGGATGTCGGCATCATCGGTGATCGGACGCACCAGCGCGATGCGGCAGGCGTCACGCGCGCCGATGCCGCCCTTGATGAGGTTGGCGGCGTACACCAGCAGGCGGGTGGAGATGCCTTCGTCGAGGCCGTGGCCCTTGAGGTTACGGGCGGTGATGCCCACCTTCACCAGTTTCTCGGCGGTGGCCTTGTCGGTACCGGTTTCCTTGACCAGGATGTCGGCCTCCAGCGCGGCGCCGGCGTAGTCGAAGTCCAGTGCCACGAAGCGCTGCTTGGTGGACTGCTTGAGATCCTTCATCAGGCTCTGATAGCCGGGGTTGTAGGAAATCACCAGCTGAAAGTCGGGGTGCGCTTCGACCAACTCACCTTTCTTGTCCAGCGGCAGGGTGCGACGGTGATCCGTCAGCGGATGGATCACCACGGTCGTGTCCTGGCGTGCCTCGACTATCTCGTCGAGGTAGCAGATGGCGCCGATGCGTGCGGCCACGGTCAGCGGGCCGTCCAGCCAGCGGGTGCCGTCGGCATCCAGCAGATAGCGGCCGACCAGGCCGGAGGCGGTCATGTCCTCGTTGCAGGCCACGGTGATCAGCGGTTTGCCCAGCTTCCAGGCCATGTGTTCGATGAAGCGCGATTTGCCACAGCCGGTTGGGCCCCTGACCATCATCGGCAGGCGTGATGCATAGGCCGCCGTGTAGAGGTCGACTTCGTTGCCCTGCGGCTCGTAAAAGGGCTCTTGCGTGATCTTGTACTGTCCGGTGTCTTGTGTGCTCATGCGGTCACCTGCTCCTGAGGTTGGCTGAGGGCTATTCCCAAGCCGGTTCGCGTGAACCGGCTTGGGAATAGCCCTGATGTTTGAAGGCCGTAGGGCGTTGCTAATTTTATTTGGAAAAAAAAGCCCCTGCAGGCAGGGGCTTTTCCTCGATCTGCCAAACGTTCGGCTTACTTGTGAACGCCCAGTTTTTCGCGCCAGCCAGGGAAGATCTTGTCGGCGTCGCCCGGGAAGGACTCGAAGGCGCGCGCAAACTCTTTGTGCTCTTTCGCGTATTCGATGGGGTCTGCGCCTTCCTTCCAGCACTCGTAGGCCTGACGCAAGGAGGTCGCGCCGGCAGCCGGGCTGTCGATGTGGCCGTAAGAACCACCACCCGCCGTGTTGATCACGTTACCGTGGCCCAGGTTTTCGAAGAAGCCAGGCAGACGCAGTGCGTTCATGCCGCCGGAGATGATGGGCGTGGTGGGCTTCATACCGTACCACTCCTGGTGGTAGTAGGTGCCGTCAGCGCTGTCCCGCTCGATCATATAGGCAATGATGCGGTCATCCGCGCCACCTTCCATCTTACCGAAGCCCATCGTACCCACGTGGATACCGGAGGCACCTTGCAGGCGAGACATCTTGGACAGTACCAAAGCCGTGTAACCACGGACTGAAGAGGGTGACGTCACGGCACCGTGACCCGCACGATGATAATGCAGGTACTGGCCAGCAAAGTAACGACGTGCAGTCGTCACCATGCCGGGGCCACCGACATAACCGTCAACCAGGAACGCACACTTGTCAGCGTCTGGGCCGAAAGCCTCCAGGATGAACTCGCCACGAGCAATCATTTCAGAGTGGTCATCAGCCGTGATGTTGGCAGAGAACAGTTTGGCCTGGCCCGTTTCGTCCTGCGCACGCTTCATGGCGTCAACAACGAGAGGAATAACCTTCTTCATTGGGCAGAAAACCTGGTTACCCTGAGGCTCATCATTCTTGATGAAGTCACCGCCGAGCCAGAACTGGTAAGCCGCTTCAGCGAAGGGCTCAGGACGCAGGCCAAGCTTGGGCTTGATGATTGTGCCGGCGATATAACCGCCGTCCTTGATCGGGCGGCCGAGGACACGCCACATGTCACTGATGTCCTTGGAAGGACCATCAAACAGCTGCAGCATACGGGGAGGCATGTAGAAATCCTGCATTTGCAGGTTGGCGCAGTCACCCATGCCCTGGTTGTTACCAATACACAGGGTCAGGAATGAAACGATCATGGTGCGGCCGTCAATAACGTTGCGGTCGAACAGATCCATGGGGTAGGCAAGCTTGATAACGCCTTCGGCTTCGTTACAGTAATAAACGAGTGCGTCAACGCCTTTGGTGAAATCATCGGTGGTGCATACTTCAACGTTGGTACCGGTAGAAGATTCAGCAGCAATGTGCGCTGCAACTTCCAGGTAACCGTAACCCGCAGCAGGCTGCATGGTATAGGCGACCAATACATGGTTGCCGCCGGCAATCAGGTCGTCTTCTTTCAGGCTCAGATCTGCATAACGATTCGACTGATCCATTACAATCTCCTTTAGTCACAGTGAAAACCGGACTTAAACACGCGCCCGGAATAAAGAAATCACACTCAAAAAACAGTTATAAACGGTATCGAGAGTGCGCTGGATATGCCGCGCTGCGTGGTTTTTGCCACCCCTCTACTCGACCAGGGTTGCCACTCTATAGTCAGTAATACATAATTAAAACTAAATACTATTGATGATATAGATAAGCAAATGCTTATCATTAATCGCTATCGGTAATTTTCATGCACCTCACCCTGCGCCAACTCAAGGTCTTCGAGGCCGTCGCTCGTCACCTCAGTTTTCGCCGTGCCGCTGAGGAACTGCATCTCAGCCAGCCCGCCGTTTCCATGCAGATCAAGCAGCTGGAATCCAACGTCGAACTGCCGCTGTTCGATCATGTGGGTAAAAAGGTGTTTCTCACCGAGGCGGGGCACGAGATGTTTCATTGCAGCCGCGCCATTGCCGGTCTGCTGGACGAGGCGGACGAGGTTATCGAACAACTGAAGGGCGGGCGGCGCGGCAAGCTGGCGTTGTCCGTGGCCTCCACCGTCAACTATTTCGTGCCGGCCCTGCTGGGTACCTTCTGCCGGCGTTTTCCCGATATCACCATCAGCCTCGACGTCACCAACCGCGAGACCTTGCTGCGCCAGCTGGCCGACAACGAGGCCGATTTGGTCATCATGGGTCAACCACCGGCCGGCGATGATCTGGAAGCAGGCGCCTTCATGGAAAATCCGCTGGTGATTATCGCCCCGCCGGATCACCCCCTGGCGGGTAAGCAGGGGGTGCCGATGATGCGTCTGCAGGATGAAACCTTTCTGGTGCGCGAGCGTGGCTCAGGCACCCGCGGCGCCACCGAGCGCTTCTTCAGCCAGCACGGCATCACCCTCAACACCGGCATGGAGATCTCCAACAACGAGGCCATCAAGCAGTCGGTGCAGGCCGGGCTGGGCCTGGGGTTGTTGTCACGGGATACGCTGGAGATGGAATTGGCGCTGAACAAGCTGGTCGTGCTGGACGTGGAGGGATTTCCCATTGTGCGTCACTGGTATGTGATGCATCGGCGGGTAAAGCGCCTGTCACCGGTGGCGCAGGCCTTCAAGCAATTTCTGTTGGAGAAGGCCAATACCCTGCTGCACCCGGATCTGTCGGGCGTCAGTCGCGAAGGAAAAATGACAGCAGGGAGGGAGTGATTATTTCGGTTTAGTACGCCAATCAATGCAGATCGCAGCGATCCGGGTGTCGGGAGACGAGGGCGTACACCGTGTCATACAGCTTTTCTTTGCCGCGCCGGCTGCATTCCACATACACCAGATCCAGCACCTCACGGCCTTCATCGGCCTCTTTACCCGCGCCCATCAGGGCCTGGCAAACACTGCGGCGGACAAATCGAACCAGCGCCTTTTCTGACATTTTCGGCAGGGCGTGTTCCAGTCTGTCTATCTTCATGGCTTTCTCCTTCATGCTTGCCTGTTACTGGGTCTATCGTCCCGCAATCAGAAAATTCCACCGCAAATCGTCATACGGCCTGCGTTTGCAGCCATCCTCCGGATGTGGCAATGGCGTGCTTGCCAGATACGCCGCAAGGGAGAATAATCAAGCGTGATATCCGACCAGATGAGTCGGATTATCACCCACGTGAGAGAAAAGGAGAATCACCATGCGCAAAACCACCCTGATCGGTGTTGCACTGACCGCCGCCCTGTTTTCCACCAGCACCCTGGCCTGTGACGCCATGGGTCCCGGTATCCACATGGGTCAGCTGATGTCCGTTGACCCGGCCAATAGCAGCTTTACTATCCGCGATGCCCAGTCCGGCGGCCCCATCACCTTCAACGCCGATGCCGATATCCTCAAGGCATTGAAGGCCCATTCCGGCAGCCTGACGGTGGACTATGAAGAAAACGACGCGGGCAACAAGGCGCTCGGCGTGTCTTTTTAACCTAGATTAATCAGTTGGACAGCCTGTCCAGTGGTTCTGAGTGTTCGGTTGGCGTAGCAAAAAAATGCGTTAATGGCCTTGCCCTTAACACATTTTTTTGCATAGCCAGGCGGGCACTTAGGGCCGCTGGGCAGGTTGTAGCGTCCTCGCCCAACAGGTGAAGCCTAGTTTTTAGATGAATTTCTTTTATTGTCACGCACTTAAACTCATTCTTAAGCGGTCAACTGATTAATCTAGGTTTAACCCTTCGTATTAAGAGTCATCGCTAAACTTGCCGACAGGCAGGCCGAAGAAGGGCGGGTCAACCGCCCTTTTTTTGTCCACGTTTTTAGTCGATATTTTGGCCGTCGATATTTGGTCCGACCGGAACCGACAGGTAACATGCATACAGGATAAAGCACCGAACGATAACGCCATGAGCCTGACCTCCACCCTGCAGCGCTGGTTTCCGTCGCAAAGCGACCTTAGTGGCAAGAGCATCTTGCTCTCCGCTTTCGCCGCCCTCGTCTCCGTGAGTCTGGTGGCGCTGGCCAGCCGGGAGATGCTGCAGGGCATCGCCGGCCCCTTCCTGCTCGCCTCCATGGGGGCCTCCTCGGTGCTGCTGTTTGTCGTCCCCTCCAGCCCCATGTCGCGTCCGTGGCCCTTTGTCGGCGGTCACCTGATCGCCGGTCTGGTCGGTGTTACCAGCGCTCAGCTGATTCCCGACATCGCCACCGCCGCTGCGGTGGCTGCCGGCGGCGCCATCCTCGCCATGCACCTGCTGCGCTGCATGCACCCGCCCGGCAGTGCCACCGCCCTGCTGGCGGTGGTGGGCGGTGACACGGTGCACAGCCTCGGCTACCAGTTCCTGCTCTCGCCGGTGGCTATCAATGTTGCCATCATGATGGGCTGTACCTTGCTTTACTGGCGTTTTAGCCAGCTGCTGCAACAGCACACCAGCCGCCAGCCACTGAAGATGGGGCTAAAACGTAGCGAGGAAAAATGGCTCAGTAGCGGCCCGGCCTTCAGCGACGAAGACCTGAAGCGCGCGATGGCGGAAATGGATACCTTTCTGGATATTAGCCGCAAGGATCTGAAGGAGATCTACAGCCGCGCACAACAGCACGCGCACAGCCGCCAGCTGGGCAACCTGTGCTGCGGCGAGGTCATGAGCCAGCCGGTGATCTCGGTGGAATTCGGCACCGAGCTGGAAGAGGTGTGGAACCTGCTGGAAAGATACGATATCCGCGGCCTGCCGGTGATCGACCGCGCCCATCACGTGGTCGGTATTGTCACTGTCAGCGACTTCGTCCACCATGCCGAGCAACTGCCGCACGAGACCCTGGCCGAACGCCTGGCCCACCTGCGCCACCGTACTACCCGTCTGGAATCGGATAAGCCGGAAGTGGCAGGGCAGATCATGACCCACCCGGTGCTCACCGCCACCGAGGATCAGCCCCTGTCCGAAGTGGCGCTACAGTTCACTGCCAACCACATCCACCATATCCCGGTGGTCGACCCGAAACAGAAGCTGGTGGGCATGCTCACCCGCGAGGACGTGATGGCCGCCTGTGACTGCCCGGTGGACTAAAAGCCCCAAGATCAGTGAGTAATTGCCGAAAACCCGAACTGGTGCACATTTCTGCGCTATGAAAAGCCCATGCCATGACTATACTCTGGCGAGAAAGACTCGTAACTCTGGCAAGAAAGACTTGTATTCTTTCAAGGTGGTTTTATGACCTCAGTCGTTAACATGCCGCGCGACGATGCGGCCATCAATATCGATACCAAGGCCGTTGCCAAGCGCAACGTCAAGCCCACGGAGCCCTACCCAGCCACACCGCCGGTGAAAGAGCACGAAGGGGGGCATGTGGCCGTGCCACCGGTACAGCCCCGGCAGCGCCGCCAAAGGGACCGGCGGCAGAAAGACGAGCCGGTTTTGCTGGATACACGTACGGGCCGCGATCGCCGTAAGGCTAGCAAGCAAGATAGCGATGACAACACGCAGACCGGTCACATCGACGTCTATATCTGAGGTCGCTGTTCGTCCCATCGCAGAGATACGGGCTACTTGGAAAACGCGATCTTCCCGTTGTGCGAACGCGGACTCAGCCTGCGACAGGCACCCGCCCCAGCGTCACCCGCACCTCCACGCCCATCCACAAGCCCTCCTCCGTGACCAGCGAGGCCAGCTGCGCCAGGTGTTCACGCTGAAATTCCTCCTGCTGCCCGGCGGACAGCCGTTGCACGATGCCGCGCAGGCCGGAATTCCACACCACTTCCCACCAGTCATCGGGGCCACGCAGATGGTAGCCCAGCTGATCCGTGTGCTGCTCGACAGCTTCGAAGCCCGTTTCTTCCATCAGCTGTCGGCAGGTCTCCGCCTCCACCAGCCGCTGTGAGGCCAGCTGCTGCTCGCCGCTGAAGTCCAGGCCGAAGGATTCCAGTGCGGTGAAAAAGTGCTCGGCGAGGGGGACGAAGGCCTCGGCGGTGAAGCTGGTGAACAGCACCGTGCCGCCAGGCTTTGTCATGCGCCGCCACTGTTTCAGGGCCGCCAGCATGTCGGGCAGGAAGAACAGCCCGAAACCACAGGTTACGGCATCGAAATAATCGCTGCGGAACTCCGGTGCTTCGGCATCCATTTCGAACAGGTCGATATTGTTGAGGGCCATCTTGGCGGTGTTGTGCGCGGCGCGGTCGAGCATCGCCGCCGACAGGTCGATGCCCATTACCCGCCCCTGCGGGCCGACGGCCTGGGCCAGCGCCACCGCCAGCGCGCCGGTGCCGGTGGCCGCATCGAGTATCCTGCTGCCGGGTTTTGGGCTCAGATGGCTTAGCACACGGTCGGCGCTGAAGGGGAAGAAGCGCAGGGCAGGACTGTCGTAGCCGCTGGCGACCTCGTCAAAGACCGAGATGATCTGTTGCTTGTAGGCCTGCGGGTCGAGGTCGTTCACTCGAAGTGCCCTTCGAGGCGGCGCAGGCGGGTTTTGAGGCTGTCGATTTCATCGAGCAGGTCGAGGATCATGGCGATGCCGGCAAAGTTGACCTCCAGATCCCGTCGCAGACGCAGCGCGGTGCGTGCCCGCAGCAGCGCAGCCCCCTGAAATCGCCACGGTGCCAGACGTACGTCCACGGGTTCCAGCAGGCCTTCCTGTACCATTTCCACCAGTACCCTGCGCTCCTCGCCACAGGCACGGCACAGGTCCTCCAGCGACAGCTCGGCGTTTTCGTCCAGCAACACACCCGCCAGTACGGTCAATTGTGTGCTCATGAGTTCAAACCTCCAGTGCGATGCGTGGATTCAGGGGCATCTGCTCCGCCATCTTGCGGTACAGGGCTTCATCTTCCGCTGTGCGTGGCTCGGGTACGACCACCTCCAGCACCACATACTGATCGCCGGCAGGCTTGCCCGGCAGGCCGCGTCCGCGCAGACGCAACTTCTGGCCCGATTTTGCCCCACGAGGGATCTTCAGGTCCACCTTGCCACCCAGGGTCGGTACTTTTACCGCGGCGCCCAGCGCCGCCTCCCAAGGCGTAACAGGCAGTTCCAGAGTCACGTCGCGGCCGTCTACCCGGTACAGCCGGTGCGGCTGGAAGGCCACCTCGATGTATAGATCCCCCGGCGGTTGGCCGCTGGTTCCCGGCGAACCCTGCCCGGCCAGACGGATTACCTGCCCTTCTCGGATACCCTTGGGGATGGTGACATTGAGGGTGCGCTGACGGGTTTGCACATGGCCGTCCGGGGTCAGGGTGGGCACCTGTAGGGTAATGGTGCGGGTCGCACCCTGATAGGAATCCTCCAGTGAAATCAGTATCTTGGCGTGGTGATCACGCCCTGGACCCTGATAGAAACCCGGCCCGGTACTACGCTGCCGCCCACCGCCGAACAGGCTCTCGAAGAAGTCGCTGAACTGTTCGGCACCGGCGGCGCCCTCGAAACCACCGCTGAACTCGAAGCCGGCACCCCAGTCCGGCGGCGGCGTGAAGTCCTCACCCGGGTGAACACCGCTACCCAACTGGTCGTAGGCCACGCGCTTTTCCGGATCTTTCAGTACCGCATAGGCCTCGCCCACTTCCTTGAAGCGGGTCTCGGCATCGGGCTCCTTGCTGACATCCGGGTGATATTTGCGCGCCAGCTTGCGATAGGCACGCTTGATTTCGCTCTCCGAGGCATCCTTCGACACCCCCAGAATCTCGTAGTAATCCTTGAATTTCATGCCCCGCAGGCTCCCCAAAAAGTCACTTATTCCGTCACCTAGCATGTGGCCGGCAGAGGGCGAATTCAAGAAAGCATTGCACCCGGTCGCAAATCGCTGCCAGAGGCAGTGATCAATGTCATGCGCTGGCGCTATCCGCTACTATCCGTCGTCAGACCCCACGGCCTGCTACACTTGCCGCGTTCTATCACCATTACACTTTCTAGAGAGCGCTATGTCTGAGCACGTTTACAAAATGATCGAACTGGTGGGCTCATCCCCCAACAGCACCGATGACGCTATCCGCAACGCCATCGCCCGCGCCGGCAAGACCCTGCGCAACCTGGACTGGTTTGAGGTACTGGAAACCCGCGGTCAACTGGTCGATGGCAAAGTGGCGCATTTTCAGGTCACGCTGAAGGTCGGCATTCGCCTCGAAGACTAAGGGCTCGCGCAACAATAACGCCACATTTTGGAACGCCGATCCATCCCGTCTGACTGCGTTGTGAAAAGGGTTGCGTAGAACCACTATGCGCCCCTTTCCACGCCTTGTCAGACGGGCGCCTCGATGCCCCAAAACATGGCGTTATTATTGCGCGAGCCCTAAGTCGGACTTGACAGGGCATAGAGCCAGCCCGTATTTGTAATAATAGGCGGTGTACTAAAGAGGCTCTAAAGCACCCCGCAAACCATCAACAAGCAACTGAAAGAAAAGATATTTATGGGAAAATCACTGGTTATCGTCGAGTCACCCGCCAAGGCTAAGACGATCAACAAATACCTCGGCAAGGACTTTATCGTGAAGTCCAGCATCGGCCATATCCGCGATCTTCCCACCAGCGGCAGCAGCTCGGCGAAATCCGCGATGGACCCCAAGGCGCGTGCCAAACTGGCCGCTGAGGCACGTAAACTGCCCCCGGAGGAGCGCGAGCGCCGCAAGCGTGAGCGCGCCGGCAAGGCGCTGGTGCAACGCATGGGCATCGACCCGGAACACGGCTGGAAGGCGCACTACGAAACCATGCCCGGCAAGGAAAAGGTGGTTGCCGAACTGCAGAAGCTGGCCAAGTCCGCCGACGCCATCTACCTCGCGACTGACTTGGATCGCGAAGGAGAGGCCATTGCCTGGCATCTGACCCAGGCCATCGGCGGCGATCCTGCCCGTTACAAGCGCGTGGTATTCAACGAGATCACCAAAAATGCCATCCAGGAGGCCTTCAGCCGGCCCACGGAGCTGAATACTGATCAGGTCAACGCCCAGCAGGCACGACGTTTCCTCGACCGCGTAGTGGGCTACATGCTGTCGCCGCTGCTGTGGAAAAAGCTTGCGCGCGGACTCTCCGCTGGCCGTGTGCAGTCCGTCGCCGTGCGCCTGGTGGTGGAGCGTGAGCGCGAGATCCACGCCTTCACCCCGGAAGAGTACTGGGAAGTCTTCGCCGACCTGCGCAGCGACGCCGGTGAGCCCCTGCGGATGCAGGTGGTCAAACAAAACGGCAAGACCTTCCGCCCACCCAACAAGGGCCTGACGGATGTCGCGCTGGCGATCCTTGAACACACCGACTACACCATCACCAAGCGCGAGACCAAGCCCACCACGAGCCGTCCGCGCGCGCCCTTTATC
>JAJRWE010000158.1 GCA_024276955.1 Gammaproteobacteria bacterium | reverse complement strand
TTCCCTTCGGGCGAGACGAAAGAGGCCATCTGGGGTGTTGCGCCCTCTTGAGGTAGAGTGGCTACCCCTGCGAGGGCGCGCCTACCAGCTAACCTCTTTCGTCTCGTCTAAATAGGTATACAGTTCAGGACACTACACTAGATCAATCGAACCATAAACAAACATAAAGCGACAGGTTTCTGTCCCGGCGTACCGACTATGGATGTACTCCTAAATGCAGATTTGCTATCGTTCGCGCTTCTCAAGACATGGCCAAATCAAGTTTCGGCCAGTATTCCATACTCGCATGGAACAATCACAAGGATATACTAATGAAGGTCACCGTTTACGGCTCAGGATATGTGGGATTGGTTACAGGCACCTGCCTTGCAGAAGTCGGCAATGACGTCTTGTGTGTCGACATTGACGAACGCAAGACCGCCATGCTGAAAAACGGCGAAATCCCGATCTATGAGCCGGGTCTGGAATCGCTCGTCACCAAGAATATCGAAGCCGGCCGGCTGAACTTCACCACCGATCCCGCCGAAGGCGTAGCCCACGGCCTGTTCCAGTTCATTGCCGTCGGCACCCCGCCGGACGAAGACGGCTCCGCCGATCTCCAGTATGTACTGGCCGTCGCCAACAGCATTGGCGAGCACATAGATGAATACCGCGTCATCATTGACAAGTCCACGGTGCCCGTCGGCACCGCCGACAAGGTGCGGGACAAGGTCAATGAGGTACTGAAGAGCCGTGGTGCCGAGATGGAGTTCGACGTGGTCTCCAACCCTGAATTCCTCAAGGAAGGCGCCGCCATCGATGACTTCATGAAGCCGGATCGCATCGTCATCGGCACCGACAACCCGCGCACCACCGAGCTGCTGCGCGCCCTCTACGCTCCCTTTAATCGCAGTCACGACCGGTTGGTGGCTATGGATATCCGCTCCGCCGAACTGACCAAGTACGCCGCCAATGCCATGCTGGCCACCAAGATCAGCTTCATGAATGAGCTGTCCAACCTGGCCGAGCGCCTCGGCGCTGACATTGAAAAAGTACGCATGGGCATCGGTTCCGATCCGCGTATCGGCTATCACTTCATCTATCCCGGCTGTGGCTACGGCGGCTCCTGCTTCCCCAAGGATGTGCAGGCCCTGGAGCGCACCGCCAACGAGATTGGCTACGACGCCCAGCTGTTGACCGCCGTGGAGGCCGTCAACCACCGTCAGAAGGAAGTCCTGTTCGGGAAGATCAGCAAGCACTTCGACGGCGACCTCAAGGGCAAGACCTTCGCCCTCTGGGGCCTGGCCTTCAAGCCCAATACCGACGATATGCGCGCCGCCCCCGCGCGCACCCTGATGGAGGCCCTGTGGGCCGCCGGCGCCAGGGTGCGGGCCTTCGACCCGGAAGCCATGATTGAGGCACGCCGTATCTATGGTGATCGTGACGACCTGACCCTGGTCGACACGGCCGAGGCGGCGCTGGATGGGGCCGATGCCCTGGTCACCATCACGGAGTGGAACGTCTTCCGCAGCCCGGACTTCACGTTCATTAAAGAGCAGCTGAACCAGCCCGTTATCTTTGACGGCCGCAACATGTACGAGCCGCAGCAGCTAAAGACCGAGGGCTTCAGCTACTACAGCATCGGGCGGGATACCGCACACGCATGAACACCACACAGCAAGGCAAGCTGCTGTGAATTTGTGTCGTAGGAGTGCCCCCCTGGGCCGCGATGCCTGGGATGGGAAAACCATCGCGGCCCAGGGGTCCACTCCTACGATTGTTTAGCGCAATAGACAACAAGCATCAACAAGGACGGAAGACCCATGTTTGAACTGGAAAACATCAAGATCGGTATCGTCGGTCTCGGCTATGTCGGCCTGCCCCTGGCCGTGGAGCTGGGCAAGAAATACCCCACCAAGGGCCTCGACATCAGCGCCGGCCGCATTGCTGAACTGCAATCAGGGCAGGACAGCACCCTCGAGGTCGAGCCGGATGAACTCAAGCTGGCCACCCAACTGAGTTACAGCAGTGACCCGCAGGCACTGGCCAACTGCAACTTCTACATCGTCACCGTGCCCACCCCTATTGATTCAGCCAAGCGCCCCGACCTTTCACCGCTGGAGGGCGCCAGCCGCACCCTGGGCAAGATCCTGAAAAGGGCGACGTGGTGGTGTTTGAATCCACCGTCTACCCGGGCGCCACGGAAGAGGTCTGCGTACCCATTTTGGAGAAAATCTCCGGCCTGACCTACAACGAGGACTTCTACGTCGGCTACAGCCCCGAGCGCATCAACCCCGGCGACAAGGAGCACCGTGTCACCAACATCCTCAAGGTCACCGCCGGCTCCACCCCCGAGGTGGCCGACTACGTGGATGCCCTGTACGCCAGCATCATCACCGCCGGCACCCACAAGACCAGCTCCATCAAGGTCGCCGAGGCCGCCAAGGTGATCGAAAACACCCAGCGCGACGTCAACATCGCGCTGATCAACGAACTGTCCCTGATCTTCCACAAGCTGGGCATCGATACCCTGGAAGTGCTGGAGGCCGCCGGCACCAAGTGGAACTTCCTGCCCTTCCGTCCCGGCCTGGTGGGCGGCCACTGCATCGGCGTCGACCCCTACTACCTGACCCACAAGGCGCAGGAGATCGGCTACCACCCGGAGATCATCCTTGCCGGCCGCCGCATCAACGACGGCATGGGCAGCCATGTGGTGGAGCGCGTGGTCAAGCTGATGACCCAGAACCGTATCCATGCGGTGGACGCCCGCGTGCTGATCCTCGGTTTCACCTTCAAGGAGAACTGCCCGGATCTGCGCAACACCCGGGTCATCGACATCATCGGGGAATTCAACGACTACCATGCCAACGTGGACATCTACGACCCCTGGGTGAACGCCGACGATCTAGAGCACGAATATGGCATCCGCCCCGTCGACAAGCTGGAGAACGGCCAGTACGACGCCATCGTCCTCGCCGTGGCCCACGATCAGTTCAAGGACATGGGCATCGACGACATCCATGCCCTGGGCAAGGACCGGCACATCCTCTTCGATGTAAAGAATATTCTGCCCGCCGACCGGGTCGATGGACGACTTTAAAGAAGAAAAGAAGGACTGAGGACTCAGCCCTTAGTCCTTAGCCTTAGCCCTGTGCACTAACCAAGGAATCACCATGAAAGTCCTCATCACCGGCAGCGCCGGCTTTATCGGCAGTCAACTGGCCCTGCGCCTGCTGAAGCGCGGCGACGAGGTCATCGGTATCGACAACCTCAACGACTACTACGATGTCAGCCTCAAAGAGGCCCGTCTGGCGCGCATATCGTCACAGGACAACTTCACCGAGGAACGCATCAGCATTGAAGACCGCCCCGCCATGGAAGCCCTGTTTGCCAAACACAAGCCCAACAAAGTGGTCAATCTGGCCGCCCAGGCCGGTGTGCGTTACTCGTTGGAAAACCCCCATTCCTACGTGGAAAGCAACATCGTTGGCTTCATGAACATCCTCGAAGGCTGTCGCTACAATGACGTCGAGCATCTGGTATATGCCTCCAGCAGCTCCGTCTACGGCGCCAATACCAACATGCCTTTCTCCATCCACAACAACGTAGATCACCCGCTGAGCATGTACGCCGCCACCAAAAAGGCCAACGAACTGATGGCGCACACCTACAGCCATCTGTACAACCTGCCCACCACCGGCCTGCGCTTCTTCACCGTCTACGGTCCCTGGGGCCGCCCGGACATGGCGCTGTTCCTGTTCACGCGCAAGATCCTCGCCGGCGAGCCCATCGACGTGTTCAACTTTGGCAAGCACCGCCGCGACTTCACCTACATCGACGACATCGTCGAAGGCGTGATCCGCACCCTGGACAGAGTCGCCACGCCCAACCCGGACTGGAATGGCGACACCCCCGACCCCGGCACCAGCCTGGCACCCTATCGCCTCTACAATATCGGCAACAACCAACCGGTAGAGCTGATGCACTACATCAAGGTACTGGAAGACTGCCTGGGTAAGAAGGCGGAGATGAACATGCTGCCGCTGCAACCGGGCGACGTACCGGACACCTACGCCGATGTACAGGACTTGGTCGCCGATGTCGGTTATAAGCCGGAAACCACGGTCGAGCACGGCATCGCCCGCTTCGTGGAATGGTACCGCGACTACTACAAGGTCTGACGAGCGCAGTGGGCATCAACCGGAGGTGGCGGGAGATGCGCAAAGCACGCCTCTTCACCTTGCCGCTGGCGGGTCTGCTGCTGACACTGCCGAGCCTGGATCTGTGGGCCAGCCATCCCCCACTCATCACACCGGAGACCCTTGCCGGCAGCACCGTCGTCAACGCCGAGCAGCTCATTGAGTTCGCCAATCAGACCCCCGGTCTCATTATTATCGACTCACGCATCCCCGGTGACCGCAAACAGGGCTATATCGAAACCTCGATCAGCCTGCCCGACATCGACACCCGCTGTGACAGTCTGGCCCGTATTATCTCCGACAAGGCCGTACCCGTGCTGTTCTACTGCAATGGCGTCAAGTGCGGGCGCAGCGGCAAGGCCGTGAAGATCGCCGTCGACTGCGGCTACAGCCACATATACTGGTTCCGCGGCGGCTTTCAAGAATGGCTGGCGAAGGGGTATCCGTATCTGCAGGAATGACTGAGACTAGGAGCGGATCCTTGGGCCACGATCAAAATGGTCGGCAATTCATCGCGGCCCAAGGGTCCGCTCCTACAGGTGGTTCTTTGAGGTTTTTTCGGTAGGAGTGGACCCTTGGGCCGCGATAAGTTTGTATGGAATCCGGTAATCGTGGCCCAGGGATTCGCGCCATGATGACTATTCTATCGGTTTACGCCACAAACACTGCCCCCCACTCGCCTTATCGATAGCCGCCAGTCGCGCCTCGTGCGCCGCCAGTTCGCCATCGCTGGCGCGGATCACCCGCAGCGGCGCGCGCTCCTGCGCCAGACGGCGAATATCCCCCGCCGTCGCCTGCCCGCCCTCGGACTGGCCGTCGAGCAGCAGGTCCGTCTGCCCGCCGGTCATCATCAGGTAGACGTCGGCGAGGATCTCCGAGTCGAGCAGCGCGCCGTGCAGTTCGCGGTGGGCGTTGTCGATGCCGTAGCGGCGGCACAGGGCATCCAGGCTGTTCTTCTGCCCCGGGTGCATCTGCCGCGCCAGGCTCAGCGTGTCGAGGATGCCGCAGTGGTCCTCGATACGCCCATGGTCGCCGCCCAACAGCGCCAGCTCATGATTGATGAATCCCACGTCGAAGGGCGCATTGTGGATCACCAGCTCGGCACCGCGCACGAAGTCGAGGAAATCCGTCACCACGTCGGCAAAACGCGGCTTGTCGACGAGGAACTCGTTGCTGATGCCGTGCACCTCGATGGCGCCCTCGTCGATCTCGCGGTCCGGTTGCAGATACTGGTGGTAATGGTTGCCGGTGAGACGCCGGTTGACCAGCTCCACGCAACCGATTTCGATGATGCGGTGGCCCTGCCGGGGCTCCAGGCCGGTGGTTTCAGTGTCGAGTACGATTTGTCGCATGTGTTAACTTCCTAAATCAACGGGTGATGCCGCAGAGCGGTGTCACAAGCCATATCCCTAAATCCCTACACCGAAGTCGTCAATTCATCGATACCACGATTGGCCAGCTCATCGGCGCGTTCGTTTTCCACGTGGCCGGTGTGGCCGCGCACCCACTGCCATTCCACCTGATGCGGCTCTAAGGCCTTGTCCAGCCGCTGCCACAGGTCAACATTCTTCACCGGTTTCTTCGCCGCCGTCTTCCAGCCGCGTCGCTTCCAGTTGTCCATCCACTCCGTGACACCCTTCATCACGTATTGTGAATCGGTGGTCAGGCGCACCCGGCAGGGCCGCTTCAGGCTTTCCAGGCCGCGGATCGCCGCCATCAGCTCCATGCGGTTGTTAGTGGTCTCCGCCTCGCCGCCGAACAGCTCCTTTTCCGTGTCACCAAGGCGCAGCAGCGCGCCCCAGCCGCCCGGACCGGGGTTGCCTCGGCAGGCGCCATCGGTAAACAATTCTATTTGATCTTCACTCATGCGTGGTCATTACCTTTTTTTGTCTGTCGCCCGCTGTAGACCGGGCTCAATATGGGCTGCTTCAACATTGTCGACCGGTCTGACGCGGGAATTGCCCGCCAGTTCCGGAGCCACCATGCGCGGCCGCCGCGAGCGCCAGCTGGGTTTGAGTGGCGTCAGGGTGGCGACGCGCTTCTTCGCCACCACCACATAGCCGGCGCCGAACACCGGCCACCAACGCCGGCCAAGGCGGTCGAGAAAGCGCAGCCGCTGCATGATGCCCTTGTGACTCAGCGGTGGCCGGTAGAAATAGCGTTCGCAGCTGACGATGTCGAAACCCAGCAACTGCAGCCAGTCACGCAGGCGCGAGGCACGGATGAAGTGCCCGCACCACGGGGGTTTTGCGCGCCAGCCCAGGACCAGCCGCCACAGTATCCAAGGACTCCAGGGATTGAAGCCGAGGATCACCACGTGCCCCTCGGGAATCAACACCCTTTCCACTTCGCGCAGCACCTGATGCGGGTCGTGGGTAAACTCCAGGGTGTGCGGCATCAACACCACGTCGATGCTGTCCGAGGCTACCGGCAGATAGTCCGGCTCTCCACGAAATACACTGCGCAGACGCTCCCCCGCCGGCGGCGCCGTCTGCCGATCCGGATCCTGTACGATGCAGTGCGGGATACGCGAACTGTTCAGACATTCCTTGGAATAGAGATCACCCAGTTGCAGCAGATGATAGCCGAACAAGGTGGGCAGGATCTCGCGCAGGCGGGCGCGCTCTTCGGCCTGAAACCAGCGCCCGGGGATGTGGGTAAACCAGGCGCGCATGCGTTGCCGCGTGACAATGCCCGGCGCGCACTTCATCCAGCGGGTGACGCGTTTTTTCAAACTATGACTCCATACTGCACATGCCGGAAGGATACGCAGAAAGGCCTGTCGTCACCAGAGCCACAAGGCAAAATCCCTGCACTGTTCTCCTTCCAGTATGCCGTTGGGCACGTCGCTTCGCTCCTTTGCCTACATGGATGTAGGTACTTAGCGTGAGCAGGAGCGGTAGCTGTGCCCAACCTACCTGCTATGAGGTTTATTCCGAACAGTAGTGTGCACTGTTGTAGAATCCACCCTTTCAGCCCAACACGGTCACGCGCCCCATGCTTACGGTTCAAGGCATCCCCGCATTCGATGACAATTACATCTGGTGCATCGGCACCGACAGCGGCACCTACACGGCCCTGGTCGATCCCGGCGACGCCGAGCCGGTAATCGCTGCCCTGCACGCCCAGGGCCTGACGCCGCGCGCCATCCTCGTCACCCACCACCACCCCGACCACACCGGTGGCATCGATCAACTGGTGGCGCATTACGGCCTGCCCGTATTCGGCCCCGCGCACGAGAACATTCCCCACCGCAGCCATCCCCTTGGCGAGGGGGATACGGTGGAACTGCCGGGACTGGGCACCCGCCTGCGGGTGATGGACGTGCCGGGCCACACTCGCGGCCACATCGCCTTCTACCATGCCGCCGACGCCGTTGGCCCCGCTATGCTGTTCAGTGGCGACACCCTGTTCACCGGCGGCTGTGGCCGCCTGTTCGAGGGCACCCCCGCGCAGATGCAGGACGCCCTGCAACGCATTCGCGCCCTGCCGGACGATACCCAGGTCTACTGCGCCCATGAATACACCGAAGCCAATCTCGCCTTCGCGCACATCGCCGAGCCGCACAACAGCGCCATCACCGAGCGCCTGGCGGCGGTTCGCGCCGCCCGCCGGCAGGGCCTACCCACCGTGCCCGCGCCGTTGGGGTTGGAAAAGGCCACCAACCCCTTCCTGCGCTGGGATGCCCCGGAACTGCTACGCAGTGCCGAGGCCTTCGCCGGCCGCCCGCTGACGGAACCTGCAGAAATCTTCGCCGTGGTACGCCACTGGAAAGACACGCTGGACTAGCCGATATAGAATAGGCCACCCCTGCCGCTATATTTTGAACCAACCCATGCATCCCGGTCCCGCCCTATGAGCCATTGCCAGTACCTCTCCGCACGATCCACGCCGTGGCGATCGGCCGCCATGCTGATGGTGCTGGTGTTGATCAGTCCAGCGGCACTGGCCCTGGCCGGCGAATACCAGCTTCACGATGCCGACCATGACGCCCACCCCGTGGCCGATTCCAACCGCGATCTGCTGCGGCGCATCCAGCAGTGGGAAAGCACCCGCAGCCCCGAATACAGCTGGGAAGCCAGTTACCCGGCGCCGGTGGTCTCCGATGCCAGCATCAACGCCCTGCCCCCGGAAGACCTCTGGGACCGCCTGCGCGAAGGTTTCCACCTACAAGGCCACAGCCACCCGGGGATTCGTTCCTACCTCAACTGGTACGCCCGCAATCAGGCCTATCTGGATCGCGTTGCCGAGCGCGCCCGCCCGTTCCTGTATGACATCGTGCAGGAGGTCGAACGCCGCGGCATGCCCGGCGAGATCGCCCTGTTGCCGGTGGTGGAGAGCGCCTTTCAGCCCTTCGCCTACTCCGCCGGACGCGCCGCCGGCATCTGGCAATTCATCCCCGCCACCGGCCGCCACTACGGCCTGAAACAGAACTGGTGGTATGACGGCCGCCGTGATGTGCGCGCCGCCACCCGCGCCGCGCTAGACTACCTGCAACATCTCAATACACTGTTCGACGGCGACTGGCTACTGGCGTTGGCAGCCTACAATTCCGGCGAGGGACGCGTACAGCGCGCCATCCGCGCCAACCGTAAAAAGGGCAAGGCCACGGACTTCTGGTCCCTGGATCTACCCAAAGAGACACGCGGTTATGTGCCCAAACTGCTGGCCATCAGTACCCTGATCGAGGCCCCCGAGCTCTACGGCGTGCGCCTGATCTCTATCCCCAACCGGACTCAGCTGGCCAGCGTCAACATCGGCTCACAAATCGACCTGGCTCTGGCCGCCGAACTGGCCGACCTCAGCATCGAAGAAATATACCGTCTGAATCCGGCCTATAACCGCTGGGCCACGGCCCCCGATGGCCCACATCACCTGCTGCTACCTATCGACAAGGCCGAGGCATTTCGCGACAACCTCGCCGAATTGGGCGCGCGGGGCCGCGTCCGCTGGGAACGCCACCGCATCAAGCCGGGGGAAAATCTCGGCAGCATCGCACGCCGCTATCAGACCAGTGTCGCCCTGCTGCAGGAGGTCAATCAGGTTCGTGGCCAGTGGATTCGCGCCGGCGATACGCTGATGATTCCTGTCGCCACCAAAAATCTCAGCCACTACCTCAGCGAAGACCGCCGCAAACAGACCATTCAAAACACCCAACGGCGCGGCAACAAGGTCAAATACACCGTGCGCTCCGGCGATACCTGGTGGGACCTGTCACGCAAACATGGCGTCACCACCAACAAGCTGGCGCGCTGGAACGGCATGTCGCCACGCGACCCGCTGTTTCCCGGTCAGCGGCTGGTCATCTGGACCAACAGCACCAAGGTGACAAAAACAAACTTCACTGCCGCGCTCGACGGCGCACGGCACCAAAAAATCCACTACCGCGTGCGCAAGGGTGATTCACTGGCGCGCATCGCGCAGAAATTCAATGTCACCGTGAGCAAGCTGCGCCGCTGGAATACCCTGCCAAAGAATAAATACCTGCAACCCGGTCAGCGCCTGACCCTGTACGTCGACATCACCCGGCAGTCATAGGGGTCTGCCCAGCAGAAGCGACTGCCGTTGGAATTCGCTCCTCGGCTTTGGCATCCTGCGTCGCCCTACCTCCTGCATGGCCCAGGCCAGCCTCTCGACCGGTTCCCGGTCTCACCTTCTCCATGCAGTCGTCACCCCAACACACTCCTGGCAAACATTTCCCGTAGGAGCGGCCCCTCAGGCCGCGAAGGATTTGTCAGGCATGGTCATCGCGGCCTGAGGAGCCGCTCCTACACCGTCCGTTTCATTGCCGGGTTAATAAAAAACCCCTAGGGCCTGCGCCGAAGGGGTTTGCGTGAACCGGGAAAGCGCACCGGTTCAGTCTTCGATAACCACCAACTCATCCGGTGGTGGTATGCGCTTGGCATAGCTGTCGGAAATGGTGCCATTATTGGCCTGATGCAGGGCATCGGACTCCATCACGATAAGGATCAGCACGGTCACCATCACCGGCAACATGCCGACGCCACCGATGATGGCCTTGACGGCAATGTCCATCATGCCGAGATAGCTGTAGCCGATCCAGCCCAGCAGCGAGACCGCCAGCAAAAAGGCCAGCATGTAGCTGAACAGGCGGCTGCGGGCCATGCAGATCTCCCAGTGCGCCTGCACATACCAGGAATCCGTCTGTTTGGAACGGCTGCCGCGCCAGAAGATATAAGCCAGGATCGACACCGAAATGATGGGCACCAGCGCCAGCGGCTGCCAGTAGGACTTGGCGATGCCCAGCGAGGCGACGAACCACAGAATGTGATTGCCGATCAGATTAACCAGCAGGATCTCGTGCGGCACCTTGGCCTTGTGTTTTTCCTCAGCGGAAAGCTCGAATTGCATGATGAATAACCTGACTGATGACGGTTCAAAAATAGCGTATTACGTACGCTACGCCCCCTTTCCTGACCGGGAGCTGAAAATGCACTACGTTGCTCAACTATTTACCCTGGGTACAGTTTACTCCCCGTACAAAAAATGTCTCGTCACATCGCTCTGCGGTGTGACGCAAGGAAGCCAGAGTAATCTGCCAAGGTGGAGGTGGCGCTGAGCGCCACGGGATGTGTGACACCGCAGAGCGGTGTCACGAGTTCGATCCTGCGTACAGTTTATCCCGAATAAAGAAAACAGCGCGTGACGTGCGTCCCCTCCAGCGTGCGTTGTGACGGATACTCGCGGCGGCATTCATCCATCACCAACGGGCAGCGCGGATGAAAATGGCAGCCGCTGGGTGGATTCACCGGCGAGGGCATCTCGCCCTCCACCTTCAGCACCTTGCGCTCGACGCCCTCGGTCGAGGCCTCGATGCTGGGCACGGCGGCCAGCAGGGCCTGGGTATAGGGATGCAGGGGATTGTTCAACACCTCTTCCACGCTGCCCTGCTCAACGATGCGCCCGAGGTACATCACCGCTACCTCGTGGGCCAGGTACTCCACCACCGACAGATCATGGGTGATGAACAGGAAGGCCAGGCCCAGTTCGTCCTGCAGATCCTTGAGCAGGTTGAGAATCTGCGCCTGCACGGAGACATCCAGCGCCGAGGTGGGCTCGTCGCAGACGATCAGCTTCGGCTCCACCGCCAGGGCGCGGGCGATGCAGATGCGCTGACGCTGGCCGCCGGAGAACTCGTGCGGGTAGCGGTGCTTCAGCTCCGGCGACAGACCCACCTGTTTCAACAATTCATCCACCCTTGCAGCCCGCTTCGCGGCCGAGCCGCCGAGGCCCTGGGTGATCATGCCCTCCTCGATGATGTCCGTGACCATCATGCGCGGGTTCATGGAGGAGAACGGGTCCTGAAAGATGATCTGCAGCTCACCGCGCTGGCGCCGCAACTCGCGGGCACTCAGGCGGGTCAGCTCCACACCATTGAAGCGCACTGCGCCGTCCGTGGGCGGAATCAGCTGCAGGATGCCCTTGCCGGCGGTGGTCTTGCCGCAGCCGGACTCGCCCACCAACGCCAGGGTGTGCCCGGCGGGGATGTCGAAACTCACATCATCCACCGCACGCACATGGCTGTTCACGCGCCGCAGCAGGCCCTTGTGAATAGGGAAGTGCACCTTCAGGCCATCGACGCGCAGCAGCTCGGCGCCTGCGCCGGGCGTGGGCGACCCGCTCGCCACGGGTGTTGCCGCTGATGATTCAGCAGGAACCGGCACCGGCTGCTGGGCGGGATCGTGCAGGTGGCAACGCACCCCCTGCCCCGCATCCAGCGGCGTCCACACCGGCACCTGCTCGCGGCAGACATCCCAGGCATAATCACAACGATCAACAAAACGGCAGCCGTGAAATACCGTGGCCAGCGACGGCACGCTGCCACGGATCACCGCCAGCCGCTGACCGCGCTTGCCCATGTTGGGCAGCGACTCGAACAGCTTGCGCGAATAGGGGTGCCTGGGGTTAGCAAAGAAATGCTCACGGTTAGCCTCCTCGACGATCTGTCCGGCGTACATCACCGCCACCCGGTCGGCCATCTCCGCCACCACACCGAGGTCGTGGGTGATCAGCAGGATCGACATGCCCATGTCTTTTTGCAGCTGACGCATCAGATCCAGCACCTGGGCCTGAATGGTCACGTCCAACGCCGTGGTCGGCTCGTCGGCGATCAACAGCTCCGGCTCGCCGGCCAGGGCGATGGCGATCATCACCCGCTGCTTCATGCCGCCGGAGAGCTGGTGCGGATATTCGCCGTAGCGCCGTGCCGGGTCGGGGATACCCACCGAATCCAGCAACGCCAGCACCCGCTGGTGTGCCTGCCCGCCACGCAGGCCCAGATGGCGCTCCAGGCTCTCACTGATCTGCTCACCCACCGTCAGCACCGGATTGAGGCTGGTCATGGGCTCTTGAAAGATCATCGCAATGCGCCGCCCGCGCACGTCACGCATGGCTACCTCGGGCAAGGCCAGCAGATCCTCACCGTGCAGGCGGATGGCGCCGTCGCTGATGCGCCCCGCCGGCTCTGGCACCAGGCGCATGGTCGACAGGGCCGTCATGGACTTGCCGCAGCCTGACTCGCCCAGCAGGGCAAAGGTCTCGCCGGGGGCGATCTCGAAACTGACCCCGTCCACGGCGCGCACCAGGGTGTCACCGGAGCCAAAGGTGGTGCGCAGAGAATCGACTTTCAGCAGTGTATTGGTCATCGTATTTCGTCTTTTGGGATACCGTGCGCACTATACCGCAAGCGGACCGGCGGACTTGAATTTCATACCATCCAGTCGCAATATTAATAGCAAGCTACAGAAAACACAGGCGGAGCCACCATGTCAGACATCGAACAGAACGCCAAACCCGAAGGCATGTCCTTCATCACCAAACTCATCATCGGCAAGCTCGTGCTCATTGCCGTCGTCGGCATAGCCGTCTACTTCTCCCTGCAAAGTATCTAACCCGGCCCTCTCGTTACACCGCTCCGCGGTGTCACGCATCCCGTGGCGCTCCGCGCCACAAACTCCCTATCGTCCTGACAGATTTGATGGATGCCGCCCGGTCAACGCGCGCCATCCATACCGGCTGCGTGCCATAACTACACTCCCTTGTTCTTTATCTCGGCGCAGAGCGCCTGAAGATGTGTCACACCGCAGAGCGGTGTAACAAGTGGTTTATTCCTTCGCCCACCCCACCGCCCTCATGACACCGCTCTGCGGTGTCACGCATCCCGTGGCGCTCCGCGCCACACCACCACCGCCAACGGTGGCCAGCCCCCCGTTGTCCCTCGATCAATACGGTTCGCAAGTTCACCGCATCCTACGGCTACTTGCTAAAGTGGTAATTTGTCACTTGCCGCCAAGGCTACGAAACATTAACGTTGGGTTTGATAGGGAATGTTGCATGGCTTCCAACACGGATAGGGTGGTACCAGTTTCCCGTAAAGCCCCGTCGGCAGGGATGCCACGGGGCTTTGTCATTCCTCTCGTGACACCGCTCCGCGCCACAAACTCACCAGCCAGTAAACACCTCGACCATCCCATCCATTCCGGCATAACAACGCGCACTCGACCACCGCCAGTGAACTGCCTCATCCACATAACCCCGCTTGACCGGGTTCTGGTGAATGTACTCCAGCTTCTGCTGCAGCATGGCCTCTCCGTCGATCAGTTGAGGATGCGAGCCCTCCTGCCAAAACTGATATTTCCGATCACCGCGCCCAGCCTTGCGAGCGAAGTGCAACCGCTTCAACAAGGCCTCGGCACGATGCGCCTCAAGCAGCGTAGGCTGGGTTGAGCCCGCGAAACCCGGGAAGCACAGATGATTCACTCCCCAAACCCCCTTCCCTCACATTGCTCACCTCCCGCCCAATCCCGCGGATACTCGCCCCGATCCACATAGCGATGAAAACTCGAATAGGGCCAATCCACAACACAGCCGGCATAACCATGCTTGACGGGATTGTAGTGAATGTAATCAACGTGCCTTTCAACATCGAGCGGGTCTCGCAAGGTATGTTCCCAGAAACGGCGCTGCCAGATGCCACGCTCGCCTTTGTTTGTACGCCCCGCAGTACGGAACTCACCCACCGGAACGCACCTTGAAAAGCGCGATTTGATCTCTCGCCAGCGTAGGGAATAATCTGCATCATCCGGCGGCAGTGTCCAGATGCAGTGCAGATGGTCCGGCAAGACAACAACAGCATCCATAGTGAATGGCCGCTCCGCACGCACCGAACGCATCGCCTCACGAAGATCTTCGATGCGATCCACCAGCAAGGACGACGACCGATCCAGCAGCGTCAGCGTAAAAAAGTAACTTCCACCGGGAATAAAATTACGACGATAGGCAACCATGGGTTTCAACAAATCCTTTG
>JAJRWE010000013.1 GCA_024276955.1 Gammaproteobacteria bacterium | reverse complement strand
TCAGGGCGCCGAGTGTCTGGCCCTTGTCTGTTTCTGCCACGGCCTTCGCCTGTTCATATTGGGTGAAGTCGGTCAGGCCCGGGACAGTGCTGTGACACATGATGCAATGTGTTGCAAACAACGACTCGACGTGACTATCCCATTCCGCCTCTGAGGCCCCGCTGCGGGCCCACTTGATCAACTTAAGGCGTACTTCCGGTGGTGCCTTGTCCTGCATGGAGCCATTGAGTTTTGCCTCGATCTTGCTGTTGTTGCGGTTACCGTAGTAACTGTAAACGATGTCATCAATGGACAACCCAAGCTTGCCGTCAGCCATGCCGTGCGTAAGCATGATCTGCGCACCCGCCATCGACAGACCAAAGCCGACAACCAGCAGATAGCCGGTAAACAGCACTCGTATCGACAGACCCAGACTGGGCAGATTCAGCCACATTCCAGATGTAAATTTCATGATGGATTCAACCTCGCTGCTGAAATAACAATACTGATAAAAAAACACGGCATCAGCCGTGTTCAATCTTAGGAGAGGGGCTGGCGCTCACCGGGGGAAAATGGCGCCAGCTTCTTGTTGCTATGTCGGGGACGTCAATGCCCGTCATCCACTTCGCGGTTGTCCTTGAACATACGCCAGCCGCTGATCATGGTGCTGACCATACTCTGCCGGGACATGATGTCCTCACGAATGGCGACATAGATGTGGATGATCACGAAGATTGCGATGTACCACATGCCGAGGTGGTGCCAGGTGTGCACGTCCTGGCTTTGACCAAACATCGGTATCAGCCACGAACTGAAGGCGTTGTACTGCCAGCTGCCCATGCCTGTGCCTTCGCCGTAAAGCGCAAAGCCGGTCAGAATCATGAACACCGTTCCCCACACCAACATGACGTGCATGGCCAGGGTCGCCATCGGGTTGTGACCGATATATTTGCGCGGTTCTTTGGCAACAAAGGAGTACCACTTGAGCTCGTGCCAGACACCGCCCCACCATTCCTTATTGAAGATCGATGGCAGGAATATCTGTCGCGCGTGGTGATTGCCGGCAAAGGCCCAGTAGATGCGAAACACGAAGCCAACGGCAAAGATATAGGCGGCGGCGAAGTGGGCGAAACGAATATACCCCATGAGGTAATTGTCGATAGCTTCACCTGGCATGCTTGGCAACGGGCTGGCAATAAAATAACCCGTAATAGACAGCACGACGATGGACAGTGCATTGATCCAATGCCACAGCCTCAGGGGCGCTTCATACACGTAGACCGCAGGCTCGGCGTGTGTGGTCGTAAGTTTGGTCGTCATTACTGCTCTCCCACTAACTGTGCGTTATGTATCAGGATCCCAGCAGCATCCATGCACCCGCGCCACCGATGGCAACCCCCACGCTGCGCAACACCCACTCACTGCGCAGCTCCGTAAAGAGCTTGCCCAGTTTCACACCGCTCAGATGCAACAGTCCGGTTGCCAGCAGGAAACCGGTGGCGTACAGGACGGGTGAGGCAGACGCTGGCATTTCCAGCCCGTGGGCATTGCCGTGAAAAATCGCAAACAATGCAATGAGCCCAACACCGCTCATGGCAGGCACCCTGGCCAGCACAACCAGCAACAGCCCCATCAGGAGCACAGATACTGCTATACCGGTTTCCAGCGCAGGCAAGGTAATCCCGCTCATGCCAAATACAGCGCCCAGGACCATGAAGCCCAGGAATGTAGCGACCGGCTGCCACGCCTGTTTACGCAGTACGGCAGCCGCCCAGATGCCAACGGCCAGCATCACTGCCAGATGATCCAGGCCTGCCAGGGGATGCATGATGCCACCCAGCAGACCGCCGCTGGCGTGGTCGCCGCTGTGCGCCATGGCCATACCCGGGAACGGCAGCAGGCTCAGGGCCGTGATCAATCGCTTTGCATGGAGTCTTTTCATCTTCATATCCTCTCGATCCCTATCGAACCTTGGCCGTGACCAGTTCTTCGCCATCCTCGCTCATCACGTGGGTCGCACACGCGAGGCAGGGGTCGAAACTGTGCAGGCTACGTAAAATTTCCACTGGCTCATCCGGGCGTTCCACCGGTGTATTTATCAGCGCGGCCTCAAAGGCTCCAATGTTGCCCTTGGGATCGCGTGGTGAACCATTCCAGGTAGACGGAACCACACACTGGTAGTTCTCGATCTTGCCATCCTTGATACGGATCCAGTGTCCCAAACCACCGCGTGGCGCCGCTGCGGTGCCCACACCCTTCGTTTCTTTCGGCCAAGTGGATGGGTCCCACTTTTCCATGTTGGCCGTGGTGCTGTCACCGGCCTTGATGTTGGCAATCAACTGGTTCCAGTCATCCATCATCATGTCGGCGCAGTATTCGGACTCCAGCGCACGCGCCAGGGTGCGCCCGATGGTGGACTGCAGGGCGGCCTTGGCACTGAGATCGGTACCGGCCAGATTATTGAATGCACTGAGGCTGCGGTGCACCTGATCCTTGATGTAATCGACGCCCTGCGCGTAGGCCAGGGTGTAACGCGACAGAGGGCCCACCTCAACGGCATGGCCACGCCAGCGCGGCGCCTTGATCCAGGAATACTTGGCGCCTTCATCGATCTCTTCGATATTGGTGCGGGTTCCCTTGGTATTGGGGCCAAGCTCGTAGTTGGCCTCGGTGATACCGTCCCACGGATGCAGACCTTTCGACTCGTCCGGGTAGTTGTACCAGGAATGGGTAACGAACTCCTGTACCTGCTCAGGATCACGCGGATCGATCGGAAATACTTCATCCCAGTTGTCGTTGAGAATGACACCACCAGGCAGCTGATCCGTGGACTTGTCGTAGTTGACCTTGGGATAGGCACCGTAGTCCATCACGCTCTTGGCACCCAGGCCGCCGCCCCACAACTGATTCTTGTAGAAGGACGCAATGGCAATTACATCGGGGATATAGACGTTCTTGGTGAAGGTCATCATTGCCTCGATACGCGCCTTGACGAAATTCAGGCGTTCCATGTTGAGCGGTGCACCAGCCGACAGGTCGCCATCCATGTTGATGGCACAAGGCACGCCGCCGACCAGGTAGTTCGGGTGCGGGTTTTTGCCGCCGAACACGGTGTGGACCTTGACGAACTCCTTCTGCATGTCCAGCGCTTCGAGGTAATGCGTCACCGCCATCAGATCAGCTTCCGGCGACAGACGATAGGCCGGGTTGTCCCAGTAACCGTTCTTGAACGGGCCTAGCTGGCCGGATTCGACGAATCTCTTAATGCGATTCTGGATGTCGCGGAAATAGCCCGGACTGGACATGGGATGACTGGGGGAAATGGTCTGCTGCAGTACCGAGGTGCCCTTGGGATCCGCCTTCAGGGCATTGATGGGGTTGACCCAGTCCAGGGCATGCAGGTGATAGAAGTGCACAACGTGATCGTGCACCTGCAGGGTCTTGGCCATCATCTCGCGAATCAGATGCGCGTTCGGCGGGATCTTGATGTCCAGCGCATCCTCGACAGCGCGCACCGAGGCCAGGGCATGACAGCCAGTGCAGACGCCGCAGATGCGTTCCACGAAGGCCCAGGCATCACGCGGGTCACGACCCTTGAGAATGACCTCCAGGCCGCGCCACATGGTACCCGAGGAGACGGCGTTGCGGATGATGTTGTTTTCGTCGATGTTCACCTCGCAGCGCATGTGGCCTTCAATGCGGGTAACCGGATCGATCACCACACGCTGCCCGGAATTATCGAGGGTGTAGCCGTTCGGCGTCGTTTTAATGCTCATTATTTCTGATCTCCTTTCTGCTGGGCACGTTTCACGGCAGACACTGCCAGATGAGCCGCTGTAGCCGCACCAACGACGCCGGCGGCGGTCGCGCCAATCTTGTCAGCGTTGGCCTCGATACCAAATTGGTGAATATCCGTCAGACGCGCATACCAGCTGCCCTTGTCCCAGAAGGCATCTTCGGAGCAACCGATACAACCGTGGCCGGCCTGGATGGGGAAGGAGGTGCCTTCGTTCCAGCGAATCGTGGAACAGGCGTTGTAGGTGGTCGGGCCCTTGCAGCCCATCTTGTACAGGCAGTAACCTTTGCGTGCGCCCTCGTCGTCCCAGGACTCGACAAACTGGCCGGCATCGAAATGCGGCCGCCGGTAGCACTTGTCATGGATGCGCTGGCTGTAGAACATCTTCGGTCGTCCCTGGCGATCCAGTTCCGGTAAACGGTCAAACGTCAGCATGTAAGTTATCACCGCCGTCATCACTTCCGGAATGGGCGGACAACCGGGCACCTTGATGATGGGCTTGTCGTGAATCACCTTGTGAATGGGCACGGCACGGGTCGGATTGGGCTTGGCGGCCTGCACGCAGCCCCAGGAGGCGCAGGAGCCCCAGGAGATGATCACCTTGCTGTGCTCGGCAACTCTCTTCAGTTGTTCCAGGTAGGGCTTGCCACCGATGATGCAGGACATGCCGTCCTGATTCAGCGGTGGGTTGCCTTCACAAGCGAGGATGTAGTTGCCCTTGTAGTCCTCGATGATCTCGTCAAGGATCGCCTCGGCGTGGTGACCGGCCGCTGCC
>JAJRWE010000157.1 GCA_024276955.1 Gammaproteobacteria bacterium | reverse complement strand
TCACCGGCGTGATGGCCACCGAACGCTGCATGGCGCCCAGTGGAAAGGGCTCGCTGCCATGCTGCACGCTGCTGCCGTCCTTCAGCTCCACCACCTGCCAGACAATTTCCGTTAGACTGTCGCCAGCTCGACTGCGGTCGATACGCAGGGTGTTGGCGTCGATGATTTGCGCGCGGATCATGCGTTCGCCCACATCCGACCCACTGCCGGCAGTACGAAAGCCGGCCAGCACGAAGGCCTTGCTGACATCCACCGGCGTGGGCAGGATGATATCGACGCTGGCACTGGCGCCCAGCAGCGAGGTCGAACCCTTCTGCACGTTGATGTCTGCCGCATTGGTGAACTCCACCACCTGCCAGGCGACCCTGTGGCCGCTGCTGCCTTCATTGACGCGGAACTGCAGATTGCTGGTCGAGGTCAACTCACCGAGGATAGGGTCGTCCAGACTCCAGATGTTATGGCTGGCCCCCGGCACCTTGGACCACAGCACGAAGGCCTGACTGGTAGAGGCCACGGGCGTGATGGGCACGTTTATGGTGGTACTGCTCTGGTTTACCTCACCGCGCTGCACCGACACCCCGGACAGGAACTCCACCACCGACCACTGAATATCGATGTTGGATATCTCAGTGGTGGTGCGCACGAACTCCACCGCGGTGCCGCCGGCATTGAGGCGGCCGATGATCATGGAGCCCGGTGGACGATTGCTGGAAGAGCGGGTCTGGAAGAGCAAAAATGACTTGGCCGGATCGACGGCAGTGATACCCACCGTCACCACACCATTGCCACTGCTCACCGCCGTGCCGCTCTGCACACCCTTGACCACCGCCGCCGACAGGCTGGCATTGACAAGTAGCAGGACGAACAGAATCAGCAGTCTAATAACAGACATGTTCCGACCTAAAATGAAACAGGCCAGACAGCGAAACTGTCCGGCCTGGATAAACACACAGCATGGGATCTCAGCCCCCCTCCGTGCCAGTCTCTGTCCGTATTACTTGGTGCCGGTGAGCACGAAGGTCGCAGTCTTGGTGTTATCGTCGTTGCTGGTTACCGTGCAGGTCACGGTGTCTCCCACGTTGGTCGGCGAGCCACCGGAGACCGCATAGGTACCGGAACCCGAAGCGGCAAACACCACGCCATCCACCAGATTTCCGGCAACTGTGTTGGTACAGCCTGCGGTGGTGTCGGTAATACTGGCGATAGCCGTTGCGGAAGAGAGGGCCGTTCCGACCACTTGCCCCTTGGCCAGTGAACCGGCAAAGTTCACCGCGTTACTGGAACCCAGACCACCGACAATACCGGCCACGGCGGCAGTACGTGCCTCGCTCGTGGTATCAATAAATTTCGGCAGGGCGGTGGCCGCAAGAATACCGAGGATCACAATCACCATTACCAGCTCAATCAGGGTAAAACCACTTTCTCTGTTCATTTTCTTCTCCACTCACTCAATTTGATCGCTCGACTACGGCAGCCAGTGAGCCGCCATCAGCTTCGCTTTAACTATCGGTCGGCATTTTAGAAACCTTAACTGTCTAACAAGCACAGAAATTCGGCGTTTTTTATGTGTAGGCGTATTTCTGCTTCTCTGTGTACTCCGTGTCTCTGTGGTGAAAAACCTTGCACCAGCACCGAGCACGCTAATTCTTGATCGCCACATCCGTCAGACTCCACATGGGCAGGAACACGCCCAGCGCCAGCACCAGCACGATGGCCGCGATCACCACCGTCAGGATGGGTTCGATTCGCGCACTGAGGCGCTCGATGTCGTACTCCACCTCGGCCTCGTAGAATTCACCCACCTCGGCCAGCAGGGTATCGATGGAGCCGGTTTCCTCGCCAACCGCCATCATCTGCATCACCAGGGCATCGAACATGCCGCTGGCGGCGGCGGTCTGGGTAATGGATTCACCGCGCTCGATACCGGTCTGCATACTGAGGATGCGCTCTTCCACGTAATCATTGTCCAGCGCGCGCGCCACCACTGTCAGCGCCGTGATCAACGGCACCCCGGCACGCATGGACATGGCAAACAGGCGCATGAAACGCGCCAGGGTGGCGCGGTAAATAATGTCGCCGGCCAACGGCAATTTTAGTTTCCACTTGTGCCAGTTGTAGCGCCCCTGCTCGCGGCTCACGTAATAACGTGCACCCAGAATCAAGGCCACCAGAAAGGCCAACAACTCGGGCCAGTGCGCGACGGTAAAACTGGAGATTGCCATCAGCACTTGCGTGGCCAGCGGCAGCTCGGCGCCGAAGCTGGCGAATACCTTGGCGAAGGTCGGGATCACGAACAGATTGAGAATGGCGATGGCGGCGATGATCGCCATGATGACGAAGCTGGGATAACGCAGCGCCGACTTGATCTGATCGCGGGTGCGCTTGTCCTTTTCCAGATATCGGGCTAACTGAATAAAGATATCATCCAGCTGGCCGGTGGTTTCACCGATCCGCACCATGGAAATATAAAACAGGGAAAAGATATCACGGTGCTCACCCAGCGCGGCGGCCAGGTCACGGCCGGCCTCCAGGCTTTTCGCCACTGTGGAAATCGTCGATGCCAGCAGTGGATTACGGGTGGACTTCGCCAGCCCGTGCAGGGCACTGAGCATGGGCACGCCGGCCTTGGTCAGGCTGTGCATCTGGCGTGAAAACTGGATCAGATCCGTGTCCGTGACTTTGACTGGAAACAGGTCCTGTAGGGACAGACTGCGGCTTTCTTCTTTCGTTGCCAGCAAGATATCCACTGGCGTCATGCCGCCTTCCAGCAGCTGCGCCGCCACCGCGTCGGAACTGGCCGCCTCCAGCGTGCCATTGATGGCGTCGCCGTGGCGGTCACGGGCCTTGTAGCGAAACAGGGGCATCAGGCAACCTTCCCTCTCGTCATATCACGCTGCCGTAGGAGCGGACCCTTGGGCCGCGATAGATCGCCCGGCATTGCCATCGCGGCCCAAGGGTCCGCTCCTACGGCTGTCTGTTTCTGCACGGCTTCACTCCACCCAGCCGCCGACACGAATCACTTCATCCAGGGTGGTCACACCCTGCCGGGCCAGCGCCAGCGCATTCTGTACTAACGGCAAATAGCCTTTCTGCAGCAACGCCAGACGCTTGAATTCCGCATAGTCCTTGTTGCGCAGCGCGTCTGCCAACTCTTCGTCGATCTCCAGCATTTCATGCACCGGCACGCGGCCCTTGTAACCGGTGCGACTGCAGGCCGGGCAGCCGGTGCCGTGCCGGAATGACATCTGCGCCGCCTCCTCACCCACCACGCCGGCCAGCCAGGCATGCTGACCGGCATCGGGCGTATAATCGGTGCTGCATTTTTCACAGATGCGCCGCACCAGCCGCTGGGCGAGAATCGCGTGCACCGCTGAGGCAATGAGAAAGTCTTCCACGCCCATATCCACCAGTCGCATCACGGTGCTGATGGCATCGTTGGTATGCAGCGTCGACAACACCAGATGACCGGTGATGGAGGCACGCAGGGCAATCTCGGCCGTTTCGTGGTCACGGATCTCGCCGACCAGAATAATGTCCGGGTCCTGACGCAGGGTGGTGCGCAGCACGCGCGCAAAATCGAGTCCGATTTTTGGATTCACTTGCACCTGATTGACGCGCGACAGCCGATACTCCACCGGGTCTTCCACGGTGATGATCTTGCGCGCCGCATCGTTGAGTGCGCTTAGCGCCGCATACAGGGTGGTGGTCTTGCCGCTACCGGTGGGGCCGGTGACCAGCAGCAGGCCGTGCGGCCGGCGGATCGCCTTTTCCAGTTGGGCCTTGATAGGCGCGGACAGACCGATCTCGTCCAGTCCCTTCACGCCCTCCGAATGATCCAGCAGACGCATCACCACCGCCTCACCGTACTGGGTGGGCATGGTGGAGAATCGCACGTCCACCGACT
>JAJRWE010000012.1 GCA_024276955.1 Gammaproteobacteria bacterium | reverse complement strand
GTTTCGTTGAATAGATTATTCCACGGGGGAGTTTCATCGATTACAGGAAAGGATCGGATCCGCGCGAACGTCTTGGCAAGGGAATACACACGCCACACCAATTCATGCCCATCAGATAGCAAGCCGCAGGCTACAACCGGTGAGCCATAGTAAGAGCGAAGAGACGACATGTCTGCTGAGCCATAGGTGAGCACAGTCGCGTTGTCGAGCAGCACAGTCTGTGAGACTTGCTGAGCAAACGGAAAAACCAGATAATGAGTGGAATTATTCTGGCAGCGATCTACGATCGACGAGCTTCGGGCCTCAAAAAGGTAGATATTTCCATCGACCTCCCACTTTTTTGTCACCTCCCATTCAGGGTCAAAGGCCGGCACTGTCATTTCTGACGCGCTGATGTAATATGGGAAGAATAATAGACATGCCAGCGTGTATATATATCGTTTTTTCATAAAATAATGAGCAGCTTAATAGATTTATGAGAATTATCGGTCATAAAAGCAGCATCTTAAGACTCGCGGTACCCCATATCGTTTTACCAACCCGATCTATGAGAACCTATCAATGGCTATGATGAATGCCAGTAATAATCATGGTCGTCGCTGCGCTCAACGCTGGGCGCCGGATCGACCATTGAATGCCCAAATCGTTGCGGGAGATATAGATATCCCGTGTCGGATCATTAATGTCTCCAACCACGGCCTCTGTGTAGAAACAGGTGAAAATTTTCCGCTGGGCAGCTACCTGAGCCTGCAGGCCGATTTTGCCGATAATGCCGGTATTGATTTAGATGCCAAATTGATCTGGCGGGGACAAAAAACACCGTCAACGCCCGCAGTATTGGGTCTACTTTTGACGAAAAGAAAAGATTGGGCTGCCTATCAGCAGGCACTTGATACCTGTCCTAAGCAAATATGGCGGGAGCAGGAACGGAGGAGGGGAAGCCGCCGTGCGGAACAAACAGAACAGAAGAAAGAAACTTCATCGAACCGGCGACGGTTCGAGCGTCGTGGGGCTGTATCCATTTCGCAGCGATTGGTAGACAGGGGGCAAGAGCTGGACGACTGGATCAGTCGCCATCAATACCAGCGAATCCTACAGTCCGCATCGGACGCCTGGGTTACTACCGGAGGTGCTCGGAAGATCATGCTGGGAGGAAATAACTATCTCGGCCTGACCCAGCATCCATCCGTTAGGGAGGCGGCGATTGAGGCGATTATGTCGTACGGTGTTGGTGCTGGTAGCGTCCGTATGCTGGGCGGCTCGATGGATCTCCATCAACAGCTTGAGGAGCGGCTGGCGGCGTTTAAGGGCGCCGAGGCCTGTGTTTTGCTGCCATCTGGGTACGCCGCAAATTTTGCGGTACTGGGAGCGATACTGGAACGAGGCGATATCGTGCTGAATGATATCTTGAATCATGCCAGCATCGTTGACGGGTGCCGTGCCACGCCAGCTACCATCCGCTTTTACCGGCACAATAGTCTCAGTGATTTAGCCAATAAACTGCAAAAATATGAATATGACCGTAACAAGCTCATTATCACCGACGGTGTTTTCAGTATGGACGGCGATGTTGCGCCTCTCAAGGATATATTGGAACTGGCTAAGGCCAACAACGCCATGCTGATGGTGGACGATGCACACGCCACGGGCGTTATCGGCCCAACGGGCCGAGGAACAGCGGAGTATTGCGGCATATTAGGTCAACCGGATATAACGGTCTGTACACTCAGCAAAGGCCTCGGGGCGATAGGCGGCGCCATTTGCGGTTCCCGTTCACTGATAAAAACCATACTGCATCGATCCCGACCCTTCATATTCACCTCAGCGCTACCGCCTGCCGTGTGTGCCAGCGCGTTGGCCGCGATTGACGTTATTGAATCCGAGCCAGCTCTCCTGACAAACTTGCACAATAACCGAGCGCATCTTTATGCGGGGCTGAAGTCCTTGGGCTATACCGTGTGGGACACACCATCGGCCATTATGCCGGTAATTATTGGCGACGAAGATAAGACCTACGCCTTGGCGGCATTGCTGAACGAGCTGGGGGTCTTTGTTAACGCCGTTACGCAGCCGGCCGTAGCGCACGACTTGTGTCGACTGAGAGTCAGCGTGATGGCTACGCACACGTTGTCAGATCTGGACCAGGCACTCAATGCCTTTGAGCAGGCTGGGAAAAAGCTGAAAATTATTTGAATCCATGATTGTTAGTACTGGCTTAGCGACAACTGCGCCGAGAGGCCGAGAGTGAGAGCATATCATCTGGACTGTGTGTGTCAGGCGGCGCGGTATTAAAGGGTGTGAAATACAGATAAAACATGTTCTTACGATCAAATTCTCACCTTGATCCTATCGCGCCTGCTATTTAACATAATATACATTATGCGCACTACCTATAATGGGGTGATAGATGAGATTCTGGGTGCAAGTGTTTGTAATATCACCTGTTGTTAACTGCAGTCACTCTGTCGGCAGCGCTCGCCTGACGGATTGAGCAGGCTCATCACAAGTGCCGGCCCGGATCGATAACCTCGATATCGATGTGTCTGACGCCGCTAACCAGAAGTTGCTCGACTGGCTGATTGCTTCAATCCATCAACATTTTATTAGGAGGCTACGGCGCAATATTTTCCTTATAATCCAAAGCAACTTCTTCGGTTCAAATTATCCACTTGACCAATTTTATTTGCGTCACCTATAACAGATGATCTGCTTGATGTTACATTAAGAAGACTGCTTCACTTGCACTAATTGAAGGCAATAATAATGAGCGCACTGCAACAGTATGGGTTACTGCTAGGTCTGACTCTTGGCACAGTTGGTTTTGTCCTTAGCCTGTATATGCTTGCCCGCTCTCTTGCAAAAACGCGCAAGGAGCCGGGCAAGGATGTGCCCGCAGCAAGTGGCCAACTATCACGAGATCCGGTTTGGGTGCGCTATCACGCGCGTTACTATGGATACGCATTATTGTTTCTGGCCTTCGATATGGAAATGGCCTTTATGTATCCATGGGCTGTGGTCTATAAACAGGAAGGACTGGTTGCCCTGCTCGACATGGGTGTTTTTCTGGCTATTCTATTTCTGGGCTTGCTTTACGGCTGGAGTCAGGGTGCTCTGCGGAGACAATAAGTGATACTCGGCGCCCGTCTTGGGAGACCGTCCAAGTTGCGTCGGCTGATTGCCGCCGCGATGGCCCGTGACCTCACCACCTTTCTTATCCCCGGCCCTGAAGTTGTTCGCACTTACGGACTGGATGTTGACGCGGCAGGACTGAAAGTGGTTGCCAGTCCACGCCATGCCAGTGTACTTCTGGTGGCTGGTGTCACCATCTCCCCCGCTCTACGTGATGCTGCAGCAGTTATCTATGCCCAGATGATGCGCCCGCGGGCAATATTTGCTCTTGGCGCGGGAGAGCTATCCCCATTGCCTACCGCCGATGTCATTGCTGGCTTATCACAGCAAGGGTTGATCCAGGGCGTGCGTCAGCTACGCGAGGCATTTGCCGAGGGGGCTTTCCGTCCAGATGTGTCGGACTTCGATGCCCCCATACTGCACGTCCGCATTGAATACACCTGTCCGATGCACCCGGAGGTTGTACAGAATGAACCAGGTTCTTGCCCCAAGTGCGGCATGTTCCTGGTACCGCGTGATGTGCAGGTTAAATCATCCCATGGCCATCACGACCATACGCATTCCCAGGAACACCAACATCACAACGTGGATCACGATGATGCAGCGGTCGAATACACCTGCCCTATGCATCCTGAGGTCGTGCAGAGTGAACCGGGTTCCTGCCCCAAGTGCGGCATGTTTCTGGAACCACGCAAAACTCGGGCTGAATTACCCGCTGATCACCACCAGCACGCACATTCCCCGGAACACGAAGGTCACGGCATGGCCCACGATGCAGTGGTCGAATACACCTGCCCCATGCATCCGGAAGTCAGACAGAATGAACCGGGCTCTTGTCCAAAATGTGGCATGAACCTGGTACCGAATGAAACCCAAGACGCACAAACCCATGAGCACGCCGGCATGGACTCCGCGACTGATCACGGCAGCATGGATCACAGCGGTATGGATCATGAAGATATGGCATTCATGTCCATGGTCGATGTCACCAAAGACCTGCCACGCAGCAGTGATGGCCTGCCGATGGAATGGATCGATGCTCCCTTCGGACCGTTTTTCCCAGGTTTGCCAGGCGGCCTATTGCTGACTCTGACGCTCGATGGTGACACGGTGGCTGGATCCGCTGCCCGCCCGCTGACTAACAACCTGGACCTGTCGCAACATCCGTCCACGGACAGTACAAGCTTCATCGAGCAACTGGCCGGTATGGATCCACTGGCCCCGATTGCCTATCGACTCCTGGCCTGCCGGGCGCTGGAAAATGCCGCCGGCCTGGATGTGCCTGTCAGTACTGCCGCTGCACGTATCGGTGCCCTGGAACGGGAGCGAATTACGAGCCATCTAGGCTGGCTGGCACTCTTCGGACAACAAACCGGCTTCAACTGGCTGATGCAACATGCCGCATCACTGCAATTGGCGTGCCTGCATGCGGATGTGACGCAGGCCATGGTACTAAAGCCGGTGATGCAAACACTGATTAAACGCTTGCAGCGAACGCCTCTACTGAAATCCCGAACGGAAGGCATAGGCCGGCTGACAGCGGATACGGCCCTGCGTGGCCCCGTAGTGCGCGCAGCCGGGATCAATAACGATGCGCGCAGTATGGAGACAACCTACACCACTCTGGGGTTCACACCGGTCAGCCGGGAAGGCGGTGATGCCCTGGCCCGCCTGCACGTTCGCCTTGATGAAGTAAGCCACAGCCTCGCGCTCATTGAAGCGGCTGGCGCCATCGAGTTGCCTGCCCTGGCCGATATCGGTGACGTATCCGGGACCGGAGAAGCCGTGGTGGAAACACCGCGAGGTATGGCCCGCCTGCAGCTCACCCTGGAGAGGGGCCAGGTCATTACGGCGCAACTGGAGACGCCCTCGACACACCATATCACCCTGATCAACTCGCTGACCGAACAGCAATCGCTGGGGGATGCCTTGGTGGCCGTCGGCTCCCTGGATCTGTCACCCTGGGAAATACGGCAATGACAACCGCTCTTTTGCTGTTGTTACTGGCCGTCGGGGCTTATCTGGTCGCGGTGATTGAAGACTGGACCACGAGTGGGCGTTTTCGACTGGCCGCACCGGCGTTTGCCGCCCTTGCCCTGCTGGGACGGGAGTCCATTGTGCCGCGCAAATCCGACCGGGTTTTCTTTGAGACAGCCCCCGTTCTGTTGTTGATTTCGGCGCTGCTCGCCGCGACGGTCATACCGCTGACAGCCAATCTGATCATCACTGATCTGGCCACCGGCGCACTGTTCATCAACGCAGCACTGGTCTATGTGTTGGTCGCCTTGCTGATGGCCGGCTGGGGACCCAACGGCGCCTATGCCATGATCGGTGGCTGGCGTTTTCTGGGCCAGCTTATCGCCTACGCCATGCTTATTGTCATGCCCATCACCGCCGTCGTGATGCGCGCCGAGTCACTGCTGACAACACAGATCGTGGTCTCCCAGGCGGGCTTGTGGAACATCGTTTATCAACCGTTGGGTTTCATACTGTTTTTTGTCGCCTCCATGGCGCTGGCATTTCTTCCCCCATTTGATCTAACCACCGCAAAAGGTGAGCTGGCCGGTGGTGTGGAAGCCGAATACAGCGGCGCACGGCTGGCGGTATTCCGGCTTGGGCGGCTGGTGCTGATCATCACGCTGGCGGCAGCTATCGTGGTTTTCTATCTCGGCGGATGGCAAGGACCGTGGCTGCCGCCCTGGGCATGGAGCGCCATCAAGATACTGGCGGTAACCACAATGATGCTATTAGCCGGACGGTATATGCCACGTATCCGCGAGACAGACCTGCTGGGTTGGTGCTGGATGCTGGGCATACCGTTGGCACTGCTGAATATCCTTCTGGTCGGTTTACTCGTGCTGGTGCTGCCATGATCACTGCTCAGGCGTTATATATTGGCTTTTTCGGGCTCGCGGCGGTGTGGTTCGGCATCGTTGTCTTCCGCACCTTTTCGATGGTGCGCTCCGCCCTGGCGCTGCTGTTTTCACAAACCGCCCTCGGCGCCATGTTCCTGAGCATGCAGGCGGAATTCCTCGGCGTATTGCAGATCATGATGATGGCCACCGAAATGAGCATCATGGCCATTTTCATGGTGATGTTCATGATGGATCCGGGCGGGCTTGGCAAGATGGACATGACGCATCAAAAACGCCTGTCACTGGTCGCGGGTATTGTTTCTTTCGTCGCCGCCGTGGCCGTCGCCGTGTTTGTCGATTGGGGGCCGATAGCAAGCGTTGCACCGGATGCCGCGCAGCAAACGGTCGACCTGGGCCTTGAGCTACTGGGTCGTTCGATGCTGATTTTTGAGACGGCCGGCATCACTATTCTTACCGCGATGATTGCCGCAACGGCGGTGGCCATACCACCGGTTAAGCGCAATCCGTCAAAAGGAACGGCGAATCATGAGCATTGAACTCCTTCTCGCACTCATTACCGGCGCCGCACTGTTCGGCGTCGGTATCTACGGTGCATTGTCGCAAACTAACCTGGTGATGATCATGATGGGCATCGAGCTGATCCTTGCCGGGGCGATGGTGAACCTGGTGGCGTTCTGGCGTTACCTGCACCCGGATACGCCCGCCGGGCAAATGTTCGTACTCATCGTGATGACCGTGATGGCGATTGAGATGACGGTAGGCTTTGGTGTGGCCATTGCCCGCTTCCGTGCCAAGGGTTCCGTAGAAATGGAAGAAGCCACGGACTTGAAGGGGTGAGCCTCATCGTCATCACGATTCTCGCGCCCTTCTCTGCGGCGGTGCTGATCCTGTTGCTGCGGCGTTTGCCCGCCGTACTGGCGCTGCTGGGCGCCGCCATCGGCCTGCTCGCCAGCATCGGATTATTGCTCAACACCTTCAACGGTGTGAGCGCTGAGTTGATCCTGCCCGGCTTGCCGGAACTGCCGCTGCGCCTGATCGCCACACCCCTGACCGCCCTGCTTTCAACCCTGGTCGCCGTGATCGGCAGTCTGGTGCTGGTCTATGCCGTCGGCTACATGAAACAGGACAACGAAAAGGTGCGCTTTTTTGCCACCCTGCTGCTTTTCATCACGGCCATGCAGACCCTGGTGCTGGCGGGTGACTGGATATTGCTGCTCGCGGCCTGGGAACTTATCGGCCTGAGCAGCTACCTGTTGATCGGCTTCTGGTACCAACGACCGGGTGTCCGGGCCGCCGCCACCCGTGCCTTCCTGGTGACCCGCAGCGCCGATCTTGGACTCTATATTGCGGTGTTTATTCTCATCGCCGATGCCGGCAGCAGCGATATCGAGACCACACTGAATACGGGTGGCAGCGCGGCGGTTGCTGCCGGGCTTTTACTGCTGGTCGCTGCCATGGGCAAGTCCGCACAAACACCGTTGCACGACTGGTTGCAACGCGCCATGGCGGGTCCGACGCCGGTCTCGGCGCTACTGCACTCGGCCACCCTGGTGGCGGCCGGCGCCATCTTGTTGATTCGTACAGCACCAATGCTGCCGCCAGACGTGCTGCTGGTGATTGGCATCGTCGGTGGTATCACGACCGTGGTTACCGGCCTCATCGCCCTCAGCGAACGAGACCTCAAGCGTCTGCTCGCCGCCTCAACGTCCAGCCAGTACGGCCTGATGCTGGTGGCGGTGGGCGCCGGCGTGCCGTTGGCAGCCCTGCTTCACCTGATCGCCCATGCCGCCATCAAGAGTTCGCTGTTTCTGGGCGCCGGTGTCTTCCAGCACAGCCGTGAAAGTACCACTCTGACCGATCTGCAAGGTGCGGGACGTGACCGGCCGCTCATATTTTTCGCCTTTGCACTGGCGGCACTGGCGCTGGCCGGTATCCCACCCCTGAGTGGATTCTTTTCCAAGGATGCCATCATCGCCGCCGCACTGGCCTCGCCCAATGCCGCGTTACTGGCGACATTCGCGCTGGCCGGTACCCTGCTGACCGGCGCCTATATGGCCCGTGCGCTGCACATTCTGTGGCGTGGCAAGAGCCAGAAACGTGCCCTGGTGGGATTGGGTTGGATGGGCGGTGGATTGGCGGGACTCGCCACCCTGGCCGCCATCCTGGGGGCCGCCTTCCCTGCCATCGAGACATTGCTGTCCGCCCCGCTCCCCGCGAGCACCCTCGCCCAGATTCTCGGACTGGCTGCCGCGCTGGGCGGTTTGGCGCTGGGCTGGCTCATCCCGATGCGGCGTCTGCTGGGGCCGCTGTTGCCCTGGGCAAATCAGGGCTTTGCCATTGCCGGTGGATTTGATGCCTGGATGGTACGTCCCACATTTGCCATTGCCCGCAGTTGTGAAAAATTGGAACGCGTCCTGTACAGCGGTGTGCTAGCCGTGGGACGGCTGGGACTCGACATCGGCCGTGCCGTGCGCCGTAGTGATGATCGAGGCATCGATGGTCTGATCTTTTCCCTGGTGCGGGGCACCGTGAATCTCGGCAGCCGTGCCCGCACCTTGCAGAGTGGCTTGATCCACCGCGAACTGGCCATCACCGTGGTGGCAACGGCGGTGATTCTCGTGGCTCTATTTGTAGCTTTACTGATTTAATAAGCCGCTCCACATTTTTTCACCGCAGCCAATGCAGGCGCTTTAATTTTTTGTAGGGGGGGCATTGCCCACCAGCAAGGCTTGAATCAGTGCTATTGGTGGGCAATGCCCACCCTACGTTTTGAAGCCGAGTTTTGTTTAACGGTATGTACTTTTTTTAACCAGGAGATGCCTGAGTGCTTCCCATTGTGTCCATCACCCTCTTCCTGCCACTCGTCGGCGCGCTGATCATCATGGTTTTGCGCAGGGCGCCCGCGCAGATCGTGCACGCCATCGGCATTGTCACCAGCGGGCTGACCCTGGTGGGCGCCCTGTGGATGTGGTCACGTGGCGTCAACGAAACAGGTTTTGCCCAGGTTGAACAGGTCGACTGGATGCCGACCATCGGCGCCGCCTATCGCGTCGGTGTGGACGGCATCAGTCTGCCCTTGGTGCTACTGAGTGCGCTGCTGTTCTTCCTGACCTTCATCTATTCGGCCAAGGTGAAGGAACGGCCCCACGCTTACGTGGTGCTGATGCTGTTGCTGGAGACGGCCGCCATCGGCACCTTCACCGCACTGGACGCGATCCTGTTCTACGTGTTCTTTGAAGTGTCGCTGGTCTCCATGTACTTCATGATTGCCGGTTGGGGACACGAGGATCGCCAGCGTGCGGCGCTGATGTTCTTCATCTATACCCTGTTAGGCAGTCTGCCGCTGCTGCTCGCCATCCTCGGACTGTATCTCGGCAGCGAGCCGCATACCTTCGATATGCGCGTCTGGATCGACAATCCACCACTGGACGGCACCGCGGCCATGCTGGCACTGATCGCAATGCTGTTCACCTTCGCCGTCAAGACGCCGGTGTTCCCCTTCCACACCTGGCTGCCAGCCGCGCATGTTCAGGCCCCGGCGGCCGGCAGTGTCATCCTCGCCGGCGTGATGCTGAAATTCGGTACCTACGGCCTGGTGCGTTTCGCCCTGCAGATGACGCCCGATGCCTTCCGGGATGCAGGTATCGTCATCCTGGTGTTCGGTGTCATCGCCGCCCTCTACGGCGCCTTCGCCGCCTTGGCACAGACTGATCTCAAACGCCTGATCGCCTACACCTCCGTCAATCACATGGGCTACGTCATTGTCGGTGTCGCCATCGCCGCACTGGCGCTCGACCCGGCGACACGCGCCATGGCGCTGGACGGCTCGGTGTTGCAGATGGTCAGTCACGGGCTGGTCACCGGCGCCCTGTTTTTTCTCGTCGGCATGCTGCAGGATCGCGCCCATACGCGTGAGATGGATCAATTCGGCGGCCTGCTCAAGGTGGTGCCGATACTCGGTTGGTCCTTCGTGCTGGCCGCCTTCGCCTCACTGGGACTACCGGGACTGGCGCACTTCCCGGCCGAATTCCAGATATTTCTGGTGACACTGCAGGTCGAACCCGTGGCGATCATCGTTATCCTCGGCATCGTCATCACCGCCGGCCTCTACCTGAGGGCCATTGGCAAGGTCTTTCTCGGCGAACCCCGCGAGCAATGGAGCGGCATGAGTGACTTGGATACCCGTGAGGTGCTCACGCTGGCGCCGCTGTTGATACTGATCGTCGTAGTGGGCATTGCACCGGCCCTGGTGCTGGACATCATTCACAAGACCACCGCGGCGCTGCAATTCTGATGGCGCGTGATCTGGCCCTCCTGATCCCCGAGATCATTGTGCTGCTAACCATCGTCTTCGCACTGGTGGCCGAGATGTTGCGCCTGCCTCGCATCGCCCTGGCCGTCACATTGACCGGTCTGCTGCTCGCGACCGGCATGACCCTGCCGCTGCTGGGCGAGAACACCAGTATCTTCAGTGGCACCTACCGCATTGATACGCTGAGTGTCTGGGCAAAACTCATCCTGCTGCCCGCGACAGCGCTGTCAATTTTGCTGGCGCGTTCAGAACTCGGCGGCAGTGACCGGGAGGGCACCGCCTATGTACTGATCTGTCTGGTCAGTCTGGGCTCACTGGTGCTAGCCAGTGCCGGTGACACCATGCTGCTGGTGCTGGGCATATTATTGTCCGGCCTGGGTTCTTTTGCCCTGGTGGCCTATCCGCGTGACGACAAGGCCACCGAAGCCGCAATGAAGTTCTTTGTCTATGGCTCGGTCACCGGCGCCGTCATGATCTATGGTCTCAGTTTCTGGTTCGGCGGCACCGGTTCGACACTGCTCAGCGATCTGTCCCGCCTCGATGCCACGCCGGTGGTCGCCGTCGTTGGCCTGGTCGGCGTTATCGTCGGGCTGGGTTACAAGGCCTCACTGGTACCGTTTCACTTCTGGGCACCGGATGCCTACGAAGGCGCACCCGTATCGATCGCCGCGTACCTGTCGGTAATCCCCAAGATCGGCGCCATCTTCGCCCTGGCGCAGGTGGTGCGCGACTTGCCCATGGGCACAGACTGGCCGCTGCTGATCGCCGGGGTCTCCGTACTGACCATGACCTATGGCTACCTGGCCGCGCTGGTGCAAAACAACGTTGTCCGGCTATTGGCCTATTCGTCCATTGCCCAAGCGGGCTATTTTCTGCTCGGTATTGTCGCGGTCGGTGCAAGCCCGCTGGCGCTCACCTCCCTGATTGTTTTTGCCGCTGCCTACGCCGCGATGAATCTGGGCGCCTTCGCCGTCGTCATGCGTACCGGCCGAACCCTCGATGCCTTTTCCGCTGCCGGTCGTAAAAATATTGCCATGGGGGTTGCGATGGTGTTGTTTCTGCTTTCCCTGGCCGGCATCCCACCACTCGCCGGTTTTGTGGGCAAATTCCTGCTGTTTGGTGCCGCGATGGATGCTGGGTTTACCGGGTTGGTTGTGGTGGCAATCCTCAATAGCGTGCTGTCACTGGCGGTCTACCTGCGCATTGTTGTCGCCATGTACCGGCAGCCCACTGATGACGTGTCGATAGAGACCGCATCGATGCCATTGGTGAAACTGGTGTGCGTTGTGGCCTTTGTTTTCACCCTGGGCATTGGCTTGGCGGCGCAGGCCTTACTCGGAGCCATTGACTAACTTTTGCTTTACGTGCAAGCGAATTTAACCGGCTGGCACCGCAAAAATAAGAACAAATGCCAGGATAAACCCGATAAAAACAAACAGGCTACGCTCTCGGTGGTTCCGGCAAACTGAAAATGCCACGATACACTGCAGCAGGTAATAAAAAGCGAAAGCACGCGATGCCAGTACAATAATCTCAAAGGTCGATCCGGACCAGGCCAATGCCATCGCGCTTGCTCCTACCAGCAAGTAACCCCAGCGCGTGTCAATACGCTGATTGCTGGCTTCTTTCATATTGGCGGCCGCGGCGAGGGTATCGGCGACAGCGGCAGAAAACTGTGACATGCCGGCGGCCACAATCAATGGCAGGGGTAACAGCAATGAGGCCGTTGCCGCCAGGGTGATCAGGCTGTTGTCGCCATACTTGCCTTCCAACACCGGCACGATGGGTTGTGCCAACGCCACGAAAAGCACGTAGATGCTGAGCGAAAAATATTGCGACCAGCGTGATGCACGGATGCGGGTAGCCACATCAAAATGCTCACCCAGATAACGGGTTGTCTCAAAGCCTTGAACAATGATCAGCGTGCCCGCCACGATGGTGGCAATCTCCCAGGCGGTTCGCTCGGGCATTTCAGGCAGAGTGAACTGGTTGAATGTCAGGAATTGATTGACATCATAAACAGCGAACAGAATGAGTAGCGCGGCAAGAATCACAATAGTCACATAAAGCGCCCATCGCTCCAGGTTTTCCAGGGGTTTTAACCCACCAAACAGGCCGATAATAGTAATTACGGCAATAACAATAGTGGTCAACAGGCTCTTGTTGAACGCAGTGTCCAGATCAAAATTTGCAAGAACGAAAGCGGAAAGAATGTGGATATACAGACACACCGAGACCACATAGGCAGCAACCAGCGCAAAATCGGAAAGTCGCTCAACAAAAACAGTCAATGAATGACTGCCTGCGGCCAGCACGGGTTCTGCACAAAGTATATTGTGCCGGACAATGCTGCCGACCAAAAAGGCAACAAACGCCACAACGGCCATTGCCGGTACGGCATAGGGTCCGACTGCACTTGCCAGAATAGGCACGACCACAAGAAACCCGCTGCCAAATATTGATGCCAGCGGTGTGCTCATTGCAGGAACAATGCTTCTTGCTCGCATAAATGTGACCAATATCGTTAGCGATTCTGGTAACGGTTCAGGTCAAACAACCCGGATAAAACCGGTTTTCTGCGTGCCAGTTCATCTTGAAACCAGTCCGCCATGCCCCAAAATTCAGGATTGGTGCGCCTCACACCGTATTGATCTACGAACTTTTCATAATCACCATAATTGCGGATAACGGCACAGCGTTTGGCGAAATCGTCAATTTCTGACAGTGCTACAGAAAAAAAGAAATTGGGATAGGAACCTTCCAGCCAATTTACCACGCTCATCGTATCCTGGCTTATATCAGAGCGATCCCGCTCCCGTTCGTCTGCGAGAAATGAGGTAACATTCTTGTAGGCCTTGTTGCGGATCAAGGTATAAGCCAGGTTCTCTTGCGGATTTTCCGTTCTGACTCTTACAAAGGCGACATCCGGAAAAGCGTGCAAGTTTTCGCCTTGCAACTGTGCAATCGTGTTCATGGCACGATCTGCACGCGCTGAAGGTATTTCAGTCAGTATATTATTACAATTTACATTGCCACAGTGGTTCATGGCTTCCGCCTGTAACAATGTGCCGGAAAGCCTGTCCTTGAGATGCTGGTAAAGCTCCCGCTGCGGATCATCGGTTTGGTAACCGTTCACCGACTCGGTGTTCAACCACTCCTGTGGCGCTGAAAACAACTCATCAATCGCACTTCGCTGGCCAACATACCAAGTGTCGCGGATCTTTTTTCTCTGGCTTGCAGGGAGAAAGGCCAGGAAATAGTCCTCCCCTTCCATGCGCAGGAAATCCATGTAAATTCTTGTACTCATTCGATGACCTATATTGCCGTAGACATTAAACCCAGCTACCAGCAAATAATGGATACGCTCAAGCAATGGATAGTCAATAATCCAGGCCGTTTGCGTATTTTCCCCTACCAGCCCGTAAGCCACTGAGCCACTGTCAAAATGGCGAAAAATAGTCAGTGCTGCATTGGGGTTTCCACCATCACCATCCCAGATATAATTCATCGCATGATCCAGATCATGGGTACCGATGGTCTTGAACCAGGCCTGTTTTTTCTCCATGTAGCGCCGCTGTCCTTCCCAGTAGTCCGTCCAGATGCGAAGCAAATCCAGATTGCTGCCACCGTCTGCGGGAATCTGCAATTCATTCACCATCTCACCAATAAACTGGGCATTGTTGGTAATGACCGGCTGGTCTGGGTCAAAGAACATCACCCAGAACTGATCTTCAATCACGTTTAATGCGATCTGCCCCCGGCAGACCGGCCCCTTGATGAAACCTTCGATAAAGAAGTGAGCATTATCCAATAGAAAGCGGTAGCGTGATTCTTCAGGTATGGCGGAAAAGACCTTGAACGGGTTGGAAGCGATCTCCGTCTCGTAGGATGGCATTTGATGTACCTTGTAATCCGGTGCCAGGAAAAGCTCACGATAACGCTGCATCCGCTGATCGGAAAATTCGTAAACAATGTGGTTCTTGGCAACGATACTCGGGTGATATCGCAGCAGCCGGTAGTACAATGCCGAGGTACCCGGGTCGTCATAGGGCCGTAGTGTCGGGATCTCATCGATGGCCTCGCCTGACGGTGTGGTAGAACGTACCAAACGATAGAATTCCCGCGCGGGTGATCCGGAAAAATGGATATGTGCATGAAACAAATGCTCATACAGATAGCGGCTGACCAGACGTTGCTTGCTGGACGGCTGGTTTAGAAAATCCTCCCACTGCTTGATTTGCGGCAGCACCGTGGCGGAAGGGCCAGGCATTGACGGTGTGGGAGAGCCCTGAGCCAGCCAGGATACAAGCGTGCGATATTCCGTCTCTGCCAGATTTGGCATCGCATAGGGCATTCCCCATAGGGGGTTTTCCTGAGCGAAATCATCTATCTTTTCCAGTGTCGGGCAGGTCTGTTCCCTGTTAAGTCCCAGGGTAAAGCTGTCCGGCAGTCGATCGGTATCAGGTTGGGGGTGCTGCTGCTTCAAACGTAACAGGTGATAGAGCACCGAGTTTTTCAGATTATTTTCCGGGCTCGATGGCCCCTCGTTGAGTACCGGATAAAACCCTCGAGTGCGCCACTCGGCCGGCGTTTTGGCATCGATAAACAGACGTGTTGGTTGCATTTCGCTAATACGCTTGGGCTCATAGATACGTTCGTCGCTGGCACCTCGTCGAAGGCCTTCATTGGATGACAGTTTTAACTGGCAAGGCGCATCGTAACAGCCGTGGCAAACCACACAGCGTCGCTCCAGAATTGGCTTGACTTTCTTCTCAAATTCTTCCGGATTAATCAGTACATCCGATGATGACAGCTGTTTAAGATCACTCTCCATGGAGTGCGGTGCCTCCTGCAGTCCATAGCTAATAACAGCCAACAACAGGACAAAAAGAATAATTATTGGTGCCCGACTTCCGCTTGATACTTTCTTCATCAAAAAAATCACTGTCGTTGAAGATGGTAAATATCCTCAAAAGCGCCATAATCGATCCCTTGACGTCATTCAAGGCCTGCCCGGGTAACGGCGTGGCAGACCTTTAAGCCGCACAACGCTCAGGGCACGTTCGATCACGATGGTATCATGGGTGGAGGGCACAAAACCGCGTGTTATTCAGGTTGTGCATCAGATGGAGTAAGGCGGCACTGGCCACCGAGTCGAACTTGGCGGTGGGTTCGTCGGCTGGCATGATCACTGGCTCATTGAGACATGAGATGGATATCGTCATTCACCTCCTTGAGAAAAGAGACGTAAGACAGCCATAAACACAGGTGAGCTGCGGGCTGGTCTGCATGTCATTTCCGTTATGCTGCAAACTTCCCCGAAAGCAGCCGCCCGAGAAAGCGCTCTTCCCTGCTATCGATCGAGCGAAACATGACACCGATACCCTTGTCTCCGACATGCACCACCCAGCCATGTAAATTGCCATAAGAGGGAATCTCAATTTCCACCACATTGTTTGCCGATACCGCACGCCAGGCAAGTTCAACAAACATGCCGTCCGGGGAGATGTCACGCGTCCTGCCAGCCAGTGATAAGCCATTATGGCCACGTACCGTCACGTCCAGCGATAATTGGCAGCGTTTTTTCAATCGATGTTCCATACTCATATTTTTTTCTCCTGTGCCACAACGCAGCTTGCGCTGACTGATATATAAGGAACCTCTGACTAATTCATTGCTGGCGACCATGTGTGAAAGTAGACAATCTCTGCGTCGCCTGTTTCAGTTACTGTGCTTCGTTATTACGAACCTGTACCGTCAGAAATTCCTTCCATTGATTGCTAGGCGGGAAAAAGGCCGGTGTTTTGCGTACATACTCGTTATAGGCATCGCCAAATTCCGCCTCGGCACGTCGCTCTTCGACTCTGGCCAAGTGCACATAGGCGTAGAGCATAATGGGCGCCATTAATACGGTGAGCAGTGTGGGCCACTGCACCAGAAAACCAATGATAACGAGGAACAAGCCCGTATATTGCGGGTGACGGGCGTAGGCATAGATACCATCGGTAACCAGACCATCGCGAGCGGCGTGGATCTGTGTCCAGCCTTTGGAAAGCAGCGTGTAGCCCATGAGCATCAACGCCAGACTCAAGCCCATCACGAATGCCCAGGCTAGGGTTGAACCGCCGAACACCACGACCCAGAGGTGGCCGAATTTGTGGTTGAAGGGCTGTAGCACCGGATAAGCGTCACCCAGCCAGCCGGTCAGTAGATAGATAGTCAAGGGGAAGCCGTACATCTCGCTAAAGAGTGCCACCAGAAAGGCCGCCACTACTCCCATGCTGCGCCACTCCTCACTGCCACGCGGCTTGAGAAAGCTCAGCATGAAAAAGAGGAAAATACCGATATTAAAGGCTGCCACCACCCACATGCCGTAGGCGTATCCAAGTTCACCCTGCATCAATCAACCCTCCTCTACTTTCGCCCGGCTAATCCAGTGGCCGTTGAAACACAAACTCCACCACGGACAGATGCTTATCATCGCCACGCCGGATCTCGACCCGGATGCGATAGCGTTCCGGTTTGTGCAGGGTGAAGTAGTTACCGTAACTCAACGGTTCACCACGCATCGGCTCCAGCTCCTCTGGACTTCTTCTCAAACCCAGCGGGAAAACAGCGGCCTTGACGCTGGCATCGGTGATACGCTTGCCGGATCTGCTGTCGAACAGGGCCACCAGTACGTGATAACGGTGTTCCTTGCCTCCAGCTCCACCGTGCATACCGGGGTGTTCCTGGGTAATCTGTGCCGGGATAACGCCGAGATAGATATCCATACCGTCAACCTGTTGATGACGTTGCGGGTCATCGGCCATTGCTACATTCGCAACAAATATCAAACAGAAGAAAACCAGTATATTTCTATATAACATCGTCTTAATCCTCCTCAGTAGGCCACCTGTTGCTACGACCAAATCTCCGTTGAATCTCAGCCGGGTAACACGAATGGGTGGGTACCAGAACTCCGGCGGATGTCCTCTGTTGCCCCTTACGATGTGCGCGGTTCCAGCGTCATACCGCACTTGGGGCAACGGCCCGGGCCTTGATGCTCGATCTCGGGGTGCATGGGACAGGTGTATATCACCGATTCGTCCGCTGCCTTGCTTGATCCGCTCGCTGCTTGATGGTCATGATGGTTGCCGCCACAGCAGCCATGAGACTCTGTTTTCGGCTCAGGCGATGCGGCCATTTTATCACCACAACCGCAGCCACCCTTCGCCTTGGCTCCAGTCTCTTCCGGGAGATACTGACTCGGTGACGCCAGGAACTTGCTCAGGCAGCTTGCACTGCAAAAATAGTGTGTCTTGCCCACATACTCCGTGTAATGTTCTGACTCTTCGCTCACATCCATTCCACATACTGGATCGGTTTTCATATTCTTTCTCCTTCACCTATTCACCGCTTTCGCCCCCTTTCCCTGTAAGTAGGGAGGGAGGGTTAAAATCGCTACCGCATCATCAACTTGTCGACTCAATCAAGTAACAGATTGCATCGCCATCGGGCTCGCCATCCGGCATTGTTTTCCACTTTTCCAATGCCACGTCCATGCGCTGCTGAAGCTTGTTTAACTCGACCAGTCTGTCCCTGTTCTCATCGATACGTTGTTGAATGATGTCACGCACCGCCGGACAGGGTGATTGTCCCGTACTGCTGTGGTCGAAAATTATTTGAATATCGCTCAAGGTGAAGCCAAGCCCCTTGGCCCGACATATGAACTTCACTTTTTTTATATCGTAGCCACTAAAGAGTTTGTAACCGTTATCAGGGTTGCGTGAAGGTGTTAATAAACCAATGCGCACATAGTGACGTATTGCGTCCGGCGTCGCTTGCGCCACTTTTGACAACTCACTGACCGTTAACATGTTCATCACCTGTAACCTAGATCCTGCAAGTGGTCGTGCTTGCGCAGTGCGAGATATTGATTCGTAGAGCGAATGACAACTTTGAGCGTAATCCTTATTGTGATTGCCGAAAAGTTTCATATCGCTCTACGGATCAAGAGCGTGTGCTGAGTGAG
>JAJRWE010000156.1 GCA_024276955.1 Gammaproteobacteria bacterium | reverse complement strand
GCCATAGGCGAGCACGCGGGCCTCGGCCTGTTGGCGGTTGATCTGCGCCTCGGCATAGCGTTTGGCCGAGACCACCTTGCGGCCGAGTTTTTTCACCCGCTGCCATTCACGGTTGCTGATCAGCAGTTCACCCTGTGCCTCGGCCATGGCGACGCTGGAGAGCGTGACGAGCAATTGTCCGCGTTTGACATGATCGCTCAGGCGGGCGTGGCGGGCGACGATCTGCGCGCTGATGCGTGGTGTGATTTTGCTGGCGCGGTAGGCGTCAAACGTCACCTCACCAGGGGCGCTGACCACTTCGTACAAGGTCTGTTGGCGCAGGGGGGTGACAACAATGCCGGCGGTGGCCATTTGCTCCTGGGTGAGTTCGACGCCGCTTTCCTCTTCGTGTCCGCCGTGTTCATCGCCATGGCCGTCGTGCTCATCACCATGTTCGTCTCCGTGGCCCTCTTCCTTGTGTCCACTGTGCTCATCGTCGTGATCATCGTGGTTTTCAGTATGACTTTCATCGTGGCTCGGACTTTCATCATGCCCGTGACCGTGTTCCTCGCTGGCCCAGGTAGGACTGGCCAGAATCAGGGCGAGCAGGGCAGGATAAAGAATGTGCTGTTTCATGGTGTTCTCCGTTTGCCGGCGCTGCGCGTTGGGCGCGCCGGCGGATGTATTCAATGGCAAAGGCTGTGAGCTCCCACAGTGTTCATTGTGAAGGCGATGGGTATCTTGTTGATTCGCTATTCATGGTTACTCCCAGCCTCGATCTGCCCCGATGCCTTCAACCACTCGACCCAGGCCAGCCGCAGGTCGCCCTTCAGCTCGGCGGCGGTGATCTGGGTATTGATGTTCTGGCCGGTTTGCAACAGGTAGTTGGTGGTACTGAGTTCCCCAGCTTCCCAGATGCGCTGCACCAGGCTCAACTGCTGCGTCAGATTGCCCTGGCCCGCATCCTGCCACTGGCGCCAGGCGCGGTGGGTGAGGCGATACACCGAGAGACTGCCGTCGAAGCGGCTGGCGGCGAGACGGCGCTGATCCAGCAGGGTCTTTTCCACTTGCACGGCCTGCTGTGAGGCGGCGGTGACCTCGGCGGTAAAAGTGTTGCGCACATTCAGCGGTATGGAGAAGTTCAACCCCAGCAGCAGATCATTTTCCTCGGCGCCGCCACGCAGGCCAAAGGTGGGATCGGCACTGCGGCTGGCACGCGCCAGTTCGATGCCGCCACGGGCATTGGTGATTCGCGCCTGCTGGGCAATGAGTTGGGGCAGCCTGGCCAGCAGGGCGTCCCGTTGTGGGTTAGCAGGCGGCGCGGGGGGCGGGTTCGGCAGGCTGGGCCATTGGCTCAGACTCAGGCCACTGGCGGCCACCAGCGAGGCGTGCTGGCTGGCGACCTCGGCCTCACGGCGCGCCACCTGCATACGCGATTCGCTATAGGCAACCCGCGCCAGGGCGACGTCCAGCTGGCCGAGGTCGCCGGCGGCATAACGCTGTTCGGTGGTCTCCACCAGCCGGCTCATGAGTTCACTGTAGCGCGCGGCCAGTTGCCGCTGCTCCTGTGCGCTCTGATAGCTGGCAAGGGCCGTCAGTACCTCACTGGCCACCTGCTGGTGCAGACTGGCCAGTTCGGCCTGGGCGATGCGCACTTCGCTGTTGCCCATCTGCCGCCGAGCACCGCGCTTGTCGCCCCAGTCGATGGTCTGGTTGATGCCGACGCTGATGGTATTGACGGCGGTTCGTTCCGCGTCCACTTCCAGTTCCGGGTTGTAGATGGGTTTGCCCGCTGCCTTGCTACGGGCACGGGCGGCATCGATGGCGGATTGTGCCGCCTGTATGCCGGGGTGGCTTTCCCAGACCTGCCGCAGCAGGTCATCGATGGCTGGTGACGTGGAGGGTGGTGCGGCCCACACGGGTAAGGCCAGACAGGCCATCAGGCCCACCATAATAATGTGCTTCAAAGGCATGTAGAACTCCCGAAAATCTGAAAATCACACGTTGTCGCAGGACGCACACAGGTGCTGCGCGATACAAAAAGAAAGTGTGAATCAGACCCGGGGAGGGCGAATGGGCGGGGCGGAATGCCGGGAATTCAGGGTTTGAAAGGAGGCTGGAAAATAGGCGCCATGGCCCATAGGATATATGACGCCGCTGTCCGAGGTCATGGCCACCAGGTGTGATGACATGTGGCAGCCGTGATTTTGGTGGTGATCGTTGTCGTCCACCGGGGCATCATACAGACAGCCGGGCGCCGTGACGGCGTGGTCGGGCACCAGATCCACATGCGTATCCGATGCCCAGACGATACCGGTGCTGAACAGGGCGAGGATCAATAGCGAGAGAAGTATGCGGCGCATGGGTAATGATTCTGGTGGTTAGCCGCTGTTCCGTCAAGTTATTAACCCGGCCACCTAATATGCCGTGTTAATAATGGGCGAGATAGATCCCCGAGTTTCGCTACGCTTAGCCCAGGCTACGGATTTAGTCCGTTAGGGTGTTACGGGCGGCGATGTTGGGGTTCGCAAGCTCACCGCCAACCTACGCACGGTCTTATTCTTTCTCCCGGGCTTGCTCCATTCTCTGCGATTGATTGCGACGGTCACAGCTCGAGGGTGCGAAGCAGCGGTTTCGGATGTGGCCGTCAATGCGATCATTCAGCAACAAATGTCCGACTCACTTTTTGTTTTCTCCGGGGTTGCTCCATTCTCTGCGATTGATTGCGACGGTCACAGCTCGAGGGTGCGAAGCAGCGGTTTCGGATGTGGCCGTCAATGCGATCATTCAGCAACAAATATCCGACTCACTTTTTGTTTTCTCCGGGCTTGCTCCATTCTCTGCGATTGATTGCGACGGTCACAGCTCGAGGGTGCGAAGCAGCGGTTTCGGATGTGGCCGTCAATGCGATCATTCAGCAACAAATGTCCGACTCACTTTTTGTCTTCTCCAGGGTTGCTCCATTCTCTGCGATTGATCGCATACCCCGTGATTTTCCCCACAAACGGCAGCGCCAGCATGCCGGGCAGCCAGCTGACCTGCTTCGGATCACGGTATTTATGGATGCCGATGACCATGTTGTCGTGGCCTTCGCGTGGCTGGTCGATATAGGTGCCGAACAGGCGATCCCAGAGGGACAGATTGAAGCCGTAGTTGCTGTTGGCCTCGTTGTCTTCCACGGAATGATGCACGCGGTGCATGTCGGGTGTAACCACGAATAGACGAATGATACGATCGAGGCCGCGCGGCAGGCTGACGTTACTGTGATTGAACATGGCCATGGCATTGAGCACCACTTCGAAGATCACCACCGCCAGCACCGGCGCGCCGAGTACAATGATGGTAGCGAACTTGATCAGCAGCGAGAGGAGAATTTCGATAGGGTGAAAGCGTGCGCCGGTGGTGACGTCATAGTCCAGATCGGCATGATGCACACGGTGCAGGCGCCACAGGGCGGGCACGGCATGCACCAGCACATGTTGCAGATAGATAATGAAATCCAGCGCCACCCCCGCCAGCACTACACTCAGGGCGAAGGGCAGGGAATAATAGTTGAACAGACCCCAGCCATGTTCCACGGCGAAGGCGGCCATGCCGACGGCAGCGGCGGGAAACAGCAGGCGCAGCACAAGCGTATTGAGGAACACCAGGCCCAGGTTGTTGGCCCAACGCACCGCCTTCGACACGGTCAGCGCGCGACGCGGGGCGATGGCCTCCCAGATTGCCATCACGGCGAAGATGCCGAAGAAGAAGCCGATGCGGAGGGCGATCTCATTTTGTACCACAAATTCGTCAAACGTCATGTCTGGCCTGTTCCGGGTTGGGCAGCCTGAAAACACAGGCTATAATGAGTAATGAATCAACTGTTCAATAAATCAGTTGAATATAAGGATAGCGGGAGCGGCCACCATGTCAAGCAAAACATCGAACTCACAAAGTATGAAAGGCAGCTTCAAGCACGATCTGTTTATCCAGTTCGCCCGTGTCGGCAAGGCGCTGGGTAATGGCAACCGGCTGGAATTGCTAGAGTTTATCGCTCAGGGTGAACGCAGTGTAGACGAACTGGCGAGGATTTCAGAACTCACGGTGGCCAACACATCACAGCACCTGCAACAGCTCCGTCAGGCCGGGCTGGTGCTGTCGCGCAAAGAGGGCCTGAAGGTGTATTACCGACTCAGTGGCGACGACATCATTACCCTGCTGGATGCCCTGCGCGGCGTGGCGGAACGCCACGTGGCCGATGTGGAACGACTGGTGAACACCTATCTCACGGTGAAGGACAGCCTCGAACCCATCCCCCGAGACGAGCTGCTGGAACGCGTGAAGCACGATCTGGTGACCGTGCTTGACGTGCGTTCGCCGGAGGAATTCGCCGCGGGACACGTGCCGGGCGCGGTGAACGTGCCGCTCGACGAACTGGAGCAGCACCTGCAGACGCTGGACCCCGAACAGGAAGTGGTGGCCTATTGCCGTGGTCCGCACTGCGTGCTGGCCTATGATGCCGTGGCGCGGCTGCGGGAGAAGGGGCTCAAGGCGCGGCGGATGCAGGATGGCTTTCCCGAGTGGAAGCAGGCGGGGTTGCCGGTGGAGTCGGGAAAATAGCACCGTCACTGCTTGCCGGCACAGTGCAGCAGGGTAAGCTCGTCGTGTTTGCCCGCGCGGAATTGCGAAGAACGAGCCACTGTGTGGCTACACAAGACGTGCCCACCTTGCATGACTGAACATCGGAGGTTATGAATACGGTATGAGTGACAAAAACAAAAAATCGCCAGCCGGTAAAAAGCGCCTTATCGAAAAATGCGTTGTTGCCAGCGTTGAACTCACGCGTTATGCCATCAGGGGTAAAGTGCCCGACCACAAAAAGCCTGTGATGACCACTCATGGTGAAGTCGCCTTCCTTGATAAGGGTGTGACCAACTGGCGCTTCGATGTTGTAAAGAAAAAAGTCATTGTCTCCACAAAGACGGAAACACCCCTTGTGTAGGTAAAGGCTGATTGGTACACGGCACAGCATGCGCTGGAAAAAGGCATCAGAGCGGTTCATGGCAGCGGCGCCAATACCTTTGGAAGCCTGGGAGTATTGCTCCTGCCGGATGATTTCAATATTCCCACCGTGCTTGCAGACCGGGAAAATGTAAAAAATTACGGACTTCAGCTCATCGAAGACCAGGAAGATTTTGCCGTTTCATGCGGCCAATTTCCGATTGCCCTGATGCGATATAATTATAGTGGGGATTACAAAAAAGATTTTCTGATGCGGAAGCAGGGTGGTGGCGGGATTTTTGTCGAAACGCATGATTTTCCTCATGTTCACATACCGCTGTCAAAAAAGTGCGGCGGTTATATTGTCATCGGAAAACGACTGTCAGGAAGGGGGTTTCATTTTACTGCCTTTCAAATTCCCTTTGGCCATGCGCTGTACACACCTTCAGGTACCATTCACGGTGATGGCACGCTGGTCGGTGAATATGCCTTGACCGTTGCTGATCCGGCCATGTGTCATGCCGATACAGTGCTGATGTACAACAAAAAAACACGATCAATGGCGCGCAGGGTGGTGCCGGACTGGAAGCCTTGACCCTTTTCATCAACGACGGCTAGTACAACTCGGGTCGCATTTTACGCAGAAGGCGGGCCCGGGAAAATTCTGCAACATATTTTTTATATCGGGATGTAATAATGAGTGATATCGAAGACAGCGACGTCTACAAAACATTATTGGAGTCCACCAAGGCTATTCCGTGGCAGATGGACTGGGTTACAAAGGAGTTCACGTATATCGGTCCACAGATAGAAGAGCTACTAGGCTGGTCGCAGGCAAGTTGGAAAACGGCCCAGGACTGGATCGACAGAATTCATCCAGAGTTTCAAGAGAGGGTTGTGGGCTATTGCGTTGCCCAGTCCGAGTACGGTGTCGATCACGAGGCCGATTACCCGGCGCTGAAGGCCGATGGCAGCCATGCATGGATACGCGAAGTGGTTCATGTCGTTAGGGAAAACGGCGTAACGACAAAGCTTGTCGGATTCATGTTTGATATTTCAGAGCGGAAGAAAATGGAGGATGAGCTTGTCCACGTTAACAAGGAGCTGGAAAGATATTCCTTTCAGGATGGTTTGACCGGCGTGGCAAACCGGCGTTTGTTCGATCGGACGCTTGAGTCTGAGTGGGGGCGCGCTCAACGCAATCACCAGCCGCTTTCGCTGATCGTTGTCGATATCGATTATTTCAAACAGTACAACGATTTTTACGGTCATATTCAGGGTGATGATTGCCTGATTCGGATTTCGCAGGCATTGAACGAGGTATCGTCACGTGCTGCGGACCTGTTCGCGCGATATGGTGGTGAAGAGTTCGTGCTGCTGCTGCCGGAAACCAGCAAGGAAGCCGCATTGGAAATGGCTGAGAAGTGCCGGTGGGCTGTGCAGGCATTGAAAGTACCCCATGAGGCGCCAAGAATTGCTGACATTGTGACAGTCAGTGTCGGGGTGAGTACCGTGATTCCAGCAGCAGATACAGAGCCGGCATCACTCATTTCTGCGGCCGACAAGATGTTGTACCAGGCAAAGGGAAATGGCCGGAATTATGTGGCGCAGTGTTAAGGGAGCTTCCTGTTGTTCGATTATCGTGCGGTAGGGTGGGCACGTCTTTTGCGCCCACGCATGACCTTAAATTCTCAGCAATCCCGCGTGGGCACACAAAACGTGCCCACCCTACATCGTTGCCAGACAGCCGATTTTATCAGTAACCTGCTTCCTTCTGGTGCCGGACTGCGAGGATAACCGCTGTTTCGCCATCGAAGCGATACAGCGCGACATAGCCGCTGCTGCCGAAGTCGATCGGCCATTCCCGAAATGCTGGATCCAGGTCGTCAACGGGGCGACCGGCCCCGGGTTGGTGAGCCTGTATCTTTACGCCTGCCCGTATTGCCTTGATGGCACGTTGTGCGGCGCCTTCGTCTTCCGGGGCTAGGAAGCGATAGAGTCGCTGCACGTCGGCCAGGGCAGACGGCGTCCAGATCAGGTGCGGCACTCGGGCAGCTCCGCATCCTCGCCGGCTTCGAGCTTCGCCAGCCAGGCATCCGCTTCTTCCAGTGTCAGATGCCGCTCATTCGATTGATACGTCGCCCAGGCGTCCAGTGCATCCTGTTTGAAAGCCTCACGCTTTTCTTCACGCTCGACGTAATCGCGGATCGCTTCACGCATGATCCAGTGTGCTGAGCGACGTCGCGCATTTGCCAGACGCTGGATGCGGTTTTTCAGTTCATCATCGATCTTGACCGAGGTAGCCATTGATAGTCCTCATTATTGCTAGGTAATACCTTTCAATAATATAGCACGGAATTTCTCCAGTGCTTCTACGCCAGCGACGATCATGCTGTTGGGCGTTTGGTTGACCAGTCCAGTAGGGTGGGCAGGCTTTCCATGCCCACGCGGAATATGCACTAACGGCGTGGGCACACAAAACGTGCCCACCCTACATAGCTGCAATACCTCCGAGTCAGATTCGAACAAGAATGCTGCCCCTGCGACGTCGTGACTTGGGCAGGGCGGCGTTGGGGTCGTCCGCGTGGTGGTAGCCGATGGCCAGCGCCACCTCGCATCGGTAGCCGTCCAGTTCCTTGGCGAATTCCTCGTTGACCCGTTGAACGTCGATGCCCTCGATGGGGGTGGCGTCGATCCGCATGCGGGCCAGGGTGTGCAGGGCGTTGCCCAGGGCGATGTACAGCTGGGCCTTGGTCCAGCAGCTGGTGTCGCCGTTTTCGTCGGTGTTCATTTCCGCGAAGAAGAAGCTGCGGAAGCCGCGTTCCCGGTCTTCGGGCTTGAGGCGGCCGTCTTCGATCTGCCTGTCGACGACCTCCGCATAGTCCTCCCGGGTGTAACGGGGATTGTAGGCAAACAGGATGAAGTGGGAGGCGTCGAACACGTGGGGCCTGTTGAATACGAACTTTTCGCTGAAGGTGTCGGCCATGCGCTGGCGCGCCGCCAGGCTGTCGATGACCACGAAGCGCCAGGGCTGGGAGTTGATGGAGGAGGGCGTGAGGCGGATCGCTTCGAGGAGGGTGTTCAGATCCTCTTCGGATACCTTGCGGGTGGGGTCGTATTTCTTGGTGGTGCGGCGCCAGTTGAGGTCCTCGATGATTTCGTGGGTCATGATTTGTCTCCTGAACCTGACATTGGAAAGCTGCGGATTCGATTATGCCATTGTCAGGCTGGCGGTACATGACCTTACCGGGATTCCTGCTCGCAGCCGCGTTTACTGCTCGTCCTGTTCCAGGCCTTCGATGATAGGGCAGCCGCCCTCGCTGCCGGTGCACAGGTTGACCAGCAGGGTGAGTTCGTTACGCAGGGTGGTGAGGTCTTTCAGGTGGGCTTCGATTTCCTGGAGCTTGTGGCGGGTGAGTTCACGCACTTCTCGCCGGCTGTGCTGGGGGTCTTCACGCATGCCGAGGAGGTCCTTGATTTCTGCCAGACTGAAGTTCATCTTCTGCGCGCGCTGGATGAAGCGCAGGCGGGAGACGTCTTTGTCGCTGTAGAGGCGGGTGTTGGCGGGGGTGCGCTGGACGTCGGTGAGCAGGCCGATTTTTTCATAATAGCGCAGGGTGTCGGCGCTGAGGCCGAGCAGGCTGCCGATTTCGCCGATCAGGTATTGTCTCGCCATGGCGGCCTCTATTTGCTGTTTGACTGCTGGATGGCCGCGCGCAGTTTTTCTTCGGCGACCACGTCCACCAGGCGCCAATCGAAGGCCTCGCTGCCCAGTTGCTCGTGCAGGGATTCCACCAGCGTCACGCTGCGCCCGCACCTGCTGCAGCCGGGGGCGACGAAGATTTCCACGCTTGTCTTGCCGTCCATTTGTTGCCTGCAAGCCTTTGTCTGACGATTACCCGCATCCTACAGGGATCGTCGTGGCCTTCAATCTCTCAGGGTTGGATTCACCGTTGCTGGCTGCGTCGTTGTGGGAGCGGCTTCAGCCGCGATAGCCATGGCGGCAAGTCATTCGCGGCTGAAGCCTCCTCTCCTACAATTTTCCGGCAGGCCCGGACGGGGCGATTGGTTATCCGATGACGAACAGGTACGCGTTGATCAGGTACAGGCCAGTGACGATCAGCGTCACGCCGGCAATGATTTCCACGTTCTTTTGGTGCCGCGAGAGCACCTGCAGGGATTCCAGCCAGCCCATGCTCCAGGCGCCGATAATGATGGGAATGCTGCGCCCGGCGGCAAAGGCCAGCAGCAGGCCGGCGCCGAAGGGCAGCGAGCCGATGGCGGCGCTGGCGGTGAGGCTGACCAGCAGGGCCGGGGTGCAGAAGGGACACACGGCGACGGAGAAGGGGATGCCGAGCAGGAATGCCCCCCACGGCCCGCTGACCCGTTTGCCGCGCATGGCCAGCCAGGGCAGGCGGAGCTTCAGCCAGCCCGGCCACAGGAGCCCAAGCAGGATCAGCAGCGGGCCGAGCACCAGCCCCCAGTGTCGGCCCATGATCTTCTGCGCCCAGTCGCCGCCCAACGCCGCGGCGCTGCCCAACACAGCATGAGTGAGCAGCATCCCCGCCACGAAGGCCGCACCCAGCAGCATGGCGCGTCTTTCTTCGGCGTGAGGCGTCTGCGCGGAAGGGGCGTCGTGGACTTTGGTCACATAGGCCAGCACCACGGGGATGGCGGCGAAGGACACGGGATTGAAACTGAACACAAAGCCGGCCACAAAGGCCAGGCCAAGTCCGGCAAGACTGGCCTCGGCCAGCGTGTCCTTGAGGCTGTCGGGGTCGATGGGGATCGCCGGCATCAGCAACGCCAGGGCCATGCCGTAGAGCAGGATTGCGGTTACAAAGGGGCTGGCCCGGGCGGCCTGTTGCAGCAGATCGGCCCCTTCGTCGCGAATACCCTTGAGCGAGGTGATCACTATTGGCAGGGTGAACAGGCCGGCGAACAGCAGCCCGGAGACGACGGCCAGCGGCAGGGAATTCGCGCTGATGGCGATGCCGGCCACCACGATGACCAGGGGCAGGGTGCAGGCGGGCAGGGTCAGGCCGAGTTGGATGGCGTGTGGCAGGCGAGCACCACCCGGCAGCAGTTTGTGAAAGGCGAGATGCGGGATGGGAATATAGACAAAGCGCGAGACGATATAGATCGTCGCCATCGCTGCCAGGATGAGACTGGGTGCCAACGGCCCCCAGGCCGGTGCGTCGGTGAGGACGACGGCGGCCACCAGCAGTCCCGTCATCAAGGCGCTGCGCGACAGCCACACGCCGAGCAGGTCGCGGCAGCATTGCAAACGGCTCGCCCGGTGGCTGCGCGCCGAGAACAGTGTATGGGTGGCGATGGTGCAGGGCTCGAAAAAGGCCAGCGCGCCGAGCAGCGCGGCCGTGGCCAGCAGCAGGGTGGTCATGTCTTCACCGCCTGGGAAGCCGCCAGACGTGTCTCGAGTTCGGCGCGCAATCGGGCCGCCGAGGGCAGGGTGGCGAAGACCAGCTCGCCATCGATGGCCACGGCCGGTGTCGACAGCACACCCACTTCCACGGCGTAGTCCAGCTCTTTGAGGATGTTCACCTCACGCCACTGGAGGGTGTCTTCGCCGATGTCTGCGACCAGCCTTTGCAACACCACCTTGGCATGGGCGCACTTGCTGCAGCCGGGCGAGGAAAAGACCTCAATCTTGATCGTCATTGAGTGCCTCCTCGGGCATCTTGATCTCGCCCGGCTTAAAACCGGCATCCTTGACGGCCTTGCGCACGGCGACCGCATCCAGCCGCTCACCCTCGTCCATGATGATCTCCGCACGCCCGTCTTTCAGGTCGACGGTGACCGCCTTCACGCCGGGCAAACCCTTCAGCTCCCTGGCAACCTTGGCCGAGCAGAATTTGCACACCATGCCGCTGACGTCGATCTCCATCACCGGCCCGTCCGCGGCAAACGCGGCTACAGGCGGCAGCCAGAGGCCAGCCAGCAGAATCAGCAGATTTTTCATCTCACCCCCGAATAGTGCGTTAACTGCATGAGCGTGATGAAGAGCCTACAACCTGGAGTCGACTCCAGATCAAGAGAAGGAATGATTTTTGTGTCTGTTGGCGGCTGGCATCCACGCGATGGCGGGTCATTTAACAAATATATGCTTGCCCGTATATATGGACTAGCGTATATTTCAGCCATGAGCATCGACACCAAATCCCTGTTTCAGCTTCTCTCTGACCCCACCCGCCTCCGCTGCCTGCTGTTGATGCAGACGGAGGGCGAGCTTTGCGTCTGTGAACTGACCCATGCACTGGACCTGAGCCAGCCGAAGATCTCGCGTCATCTGGCGGCACTGCGGGATGCCGGTGTGGTGAGCGGCCGCCGCCAGGGGCAGTGGGTCTATTACCAACTGCATCCCGGCCTACCCGTGTGGGCGCGGGAGGTAATCGATGTCACGGCGACCGGGGTGGGGGAGCAATCGCCCTTCGTGGATGACCGTGCGGTGCTGGCGGCCATGGCCAATCGGCCGGGCGCGGAGTGTTGTGCCTGAGTCAAAAATACGCTTCACCGCAGGGCACAGAGTTCACGGAGGTGTTGGCTGGCCGTCTTGTGCGCACGGCGCACACTACCGCTGCCCGTAGCGTGTGCCATGCGCACGAAAACGCCTCCTGACGTGCATTTCATTACTGCATTCTCTGTGTCCTCCGTGGTGAATCGTGACAAAACATAAAGGAAGAAAACCATGAATCTGTTATTTCTCTGCACCGGCAACGCCTGCCGTTCACAGATGGCCGAGGGCTGGGGATGCCAGCTCGGTGGCGACTGGCTGCGGGTGCAGTCGGCGGGTATCGAGGCCCATGGCAAGAATCCGCGCGCCATTGCGGTGATGAAGGAGGTGGGCGTGGATATCAGCGGCCAGGAATCCACCCGGGTCACGGATGAGATGCTGGCGGCGGCGGATGTGCTGGTGACGGTGTGCGGCCATGCCGATGAGCATTGCCCGGCGCTGCCGGCGGGGATTCGCAAGATTCATTGGCCACTGGATGATCCGGCCCGGGCGACGGGCTCGGAGGAGGAAGTCATGGCGGTGTTTCGCGCCAGCCGTGACGATATCCGCCGGCGCGTGGCGGCATTGATTGATGAACTTCAGCAGAAATCACAGGCATGAGCGACGGTATGAAAGACAAAAGCGGCGGCATGGGCCTTTTCGAGCGTTATCTGACCCTGTGGGTACTGCTGTGTATCGCCGTGGGCATTGGCCTGGGCTATGTGTTTCCTGGCTTGTTTCAGACCGTGGGCCGGCTTGAGGTGGCGAATATCAACCTGCCGGTGGCGCTGCTGGTGTGGCTGATGATCACGCCCATGCTGCTGAAGATCGACCTGCGGGCATTGAAGGGTGTGCGCAAGCACTGGCGTGGTGTGGGCGTAACCCTGTTCGTCAACTGGGGCATCAAGCCCTTTTCCATGGCCCTGTTGGGCTGGCTGTTCATCGGCGTGCTGTTCCGAGACTGGCTGCCGGCGGATCAGATCGATTCCTACATTGCCGGGCTGATCCTGCTGGCCGCCGCACCGTGCACGGCGATGGTGTTCGTGTGGAGCCACCTGATGCGCGGCGAGCCGCATTTTACCCTTTCACAGGTGGCGCTCAATGACGTCATCATGGTCTTCGCCTTCGCGCCCCTGGTGGGCTTGTTGCTGGGGCTGTCGGCCATCACCGTGCCGTGGGATACGCTGCTGCTGTCGGTGTTGCTCTATATCGTTACGCCGCTGGTGTTCGCCAGCCTGTGGCGGCGCGCGCTGCTGAGGAAGGAGCACGGCTATGCGCGTCTCGACCACACCATCAAGCGCATCCAACCCCTGTCGCTGGGCGCACTGCTGGCCACCCTGGTACTACTGTTCGGTTTTCAGGGTGAACAGATCATCTCCGCGCCGCTGATCATCGCCCTGCTGGCGGTGCCGATTCTGATTCAGGTTTTGTTCAACGCGGGGGCTGCCTATCTGCTCAACCGCGCGGTACGCTCACCGCACTGCGTGGCCGGCCCTTCGGCGCTGATCGGCGCCAGCAACTTTTTCGAGCTGGCGGTGGCCACGGCCATTGCCCTGTTCGGCTTCAAGTCCGGCGCGGCGCTGGCCACGGTGGTGGGGGTGCTCATCGAGGTACCGGTGATGCTATTGGCGGTGGCGGTGGTGAATCGGACCCGCGGCTGGTACGAGCGCAAGCCCGGCGTGGAGCCTCATGAGCAGTGCTGTCCACCGGGAGTGCATCTGCATTCGAGGTAAGCCAGCCAAGCACGAGATTTCGCGGTACCCTATTCTGGCGACATGAAAAGAGATGAGCCATGAAATCACTGCTGCTGTTTCGTCATGCCAAGTCCGATTGGGGCAGTCCAGGGTTAAAGGATTTCGACCGCCCGCTCAATACACGCGGCAAGCAAGCCGCCGAGCACATGGGCCGCTGGCTGAGCGAGAACCAGCTCCAGCCGCAATGGCTTATCTGTTCCACGGCACAGCGGGCGCGGCAGACCCTGCAGGGCCTGCGCCAACACCTGGCTATCCCCGATGGGCGAATAAACTATCAAGATCGCCTTTATCTGGCCGCTGTCACTACTCTGCTGGAGGCCATGGCTCAGTGCCCCCGGGATGGCGGGGCGGTGATGATGATCGGTCACAATCCGGGGCTCGAGGAGTTACTCCACTATCTTTGCGGCCCTGGTCTGCCCTTGTCGAGCAAGGGAAAGCTGATGACCACCGCCACCCTGGCGCAGGTGCATTTGCCCGATGACTGGCGACAGCTTTCTCCCTGCTGCGGCACGCTGCAGCGGATCATTCGCCCCAGTGAAATCGACTGAATCCGGCAGATTTTATTCAAAATCTCCGCAATCCTGCCGCTATGCGTATCGGAAGTCTATTGGTCGAAACACTTGAGCGGAGAGCCTGTTTGAAACACCGTCACCTGGATGTGTTACTGGTCGTGTTGCTGGGATTGGCACTCGTGCTGCCGCCATTGACCCTGTTCGAGGGCTCGCTTGCCTGGGGGCTGGCCGGGTGGGGGTTGCTGATGGCACTGGGTGTTGGTGTGTATCTGGTGGCTATGCGCCGTGCCGTAAGACGCGATTTGCGAGGGCTTGTTGGTCAGCTGCTGGCCGATGACAAAATCCACACGGCCCTCCGATACGCTGATAACGAATCGTTTGCGGCGGAGCTGAACCCGCTGTTATCGACCTGTGACGAACAGATTACCGAAATCGCCGCCTCGGCCAGCCGGCTATTGCCCATATCCCGTGAACTGGCCGACAGCTTTATGCTGATCAAACAGAAATCTGAGATGCAGAACCAGTATGGCAACCAAGTGGCGGAGTCGGTGACCGAACTGGAAGGCTTGCGCCAATCCGCCTATTCCCAAAACCAGGAAATCACGGTTGCCGTCGCCGAGGCGGTGGAGGGTGCGGCACAGTCTCAGGAGTCCGTTCAACGAACCGAACAGAGCATGCGCGAGCTGGCCGAGTCGACAGACCGTGCGGCCAACCAGATTGATGTACTGGCCAATGTTAATAAAGAAATTGTCGGTATCACCCAGGCGATTACCGAGGTGGCGGAGGCGACCAATCTGCTGGCCCTGAATGCCGCCATCGAGGCGGCGCGGGCGGGTGAACACGGGCGTGGGTTTGCCGTTGTCGCCGATGAGGTGCGGCGCCTGTCTATCCAGACCCAGGAGGCAACCACGCAGATTCGTTCGTTATCAGATTCCATCAGTGGCGAATCGACACGTACCGTAGGGCAGATTCGTCAGACTCACGATGACTCACTGACGACCCTGGATCAGATGTCGCAAACGTCCACGGAGATTGACCGGATCCTGTTGGCCGTACAAAAAATCAAACATTTGTCGGATGACATGATGGATGCAATGAAACACCAGGAGCAGGTATCGAGTGTTGCCCATGGTTATGTACAGTCTCTGGTGGACTTGAACTCCAGCGTGGTTTCAGCCAATCAGACACAGTCGGTATCGGAGGCCGACTTGCAGAAGCTGGGCATGTTTCTGCAGCGGAAAATTGAACGCTTCGAGACCAGCAAGGATGGCTGGGATGAATCCCTGCGTTCCCGGGAAGATACACAGTCCGGACAACGGCGGGAGAGTGATAGGGCCACCGATTCACCGGCGTCAGCCGATGCCGGAGATGTGGAACTGTTCTGACGTTTGTCCAGTCCTGTCAATGCCTGTTGGCGTATGGTTTTTTGTTCCCGCTAAGGAATGGAAATCGACAAGGCAACGGGTATTGGCAAGCCGGCAGCAAGCTGAGCAGGTATCGTGTTGTAGGAGCGGACCCTTGGGCCGCGATGCCAAGGTGAGAAAACCATCGCGGCCCGGGGGTCCGCTCCTACCATTGCTCAGGGCAATAGAAATCATTTCGCTGCGCCACCAAAGTAGGCGCTTGAGGCGAGCGGCGGGGAGTCCAACCCGGATAGACCCAAAAAATACTGTGCGAACCTGGATGACTGACGGGGCTGTCAAGCAATAAAGATTACGGTGGGATTTCTTCCGATACTCCCTATAAGTGCTCATAGCAATACACACATTCCCGTGTAGACCCCAACATTAAAGCATATGAAAATGGCGCGCACATACCCATCGTGATGGGTGTGGCCTCTGCCTTGGCAGACCAACACAACCTAGGGGTTATCATGAAAATTGGCGCGCTTACTATCGTTATCCTTTCGTTAATGCTTTTATCTGCCTGTGTATCCAGCAGTAAATTTGAGCAAGCTCTGGCCGAGAAGGATGCGATGCGCGAATCCTTGCAAGGAGCTCAGGATGAAATTGGCCGAAATAAAGAGAAAATTGAGAAAACAGAGCAGGAGTTAGAAGCCGCCAGGATGCAAAATGCGCTGGCCCAGGAAGAAATAAATCGTAAGCAACAACAGGTTGCTGAGATTCAGGATGATTTAATGAATCTTGAAGCCAGAAAACAGGCCCTTCAGGAAAGCCTTTCTGACTCTCAGGCGCAAATGGCCACACTCAGAGAGATTGAGGCAGAAACTAAACGCCGTAATGAAATATATGCACAATTTGTTAATCGGCTGAAAACCATGATTGATGGTGGCCAATTAACGGTCAGCATCGAGCAGGGCCGAATTGTCATTAATCTGCCAAATAATGTCCTGTTCAAGAGCGGAAGTGCAAATTTGAACCCTGAAGGTAAAGAAGCTTTGGGTCAAATCGCCGCCGTACTTAGTCAGTTTTCAGACAGGCGTTTTCAGATCGAAGGACACACCGACAACAGGCCCATTAAAAGCGCGCGGTTTCCCAGTAACTGGGAACTGTCTACGTCCCGCGCACTTACCGTCGTCCATCTGCTGACGGCTATGGATGTTATTCCTGAAAATATATCTGCCGCGGGTTTTGGTGAGTTTCAGCCAAGGGCAGATAATGAAACTGAAGAAGGTCGGCAACTCAACCGTCGTATAGAAATCATTATGTTGCCGAATCTTGATATTCTTTCTAATGAGCTGCCGAAAGTAACGTCTTAAAAATTGGAATCAGTGCTGTCTCATTATTCGGAATCCAGTGGTTTCAACGACTTGTTGGATACCGGGTCAAAAAAGCTTGTGCCGGGCTTGACCCGGTACCCGGTATGACGATGTGAAGCTAACGGGACAGCAGTGAAAGCCCAGTGCCTTGGATTTAAGCTCTACCGGGCAAAATGCTGTTGATCCGGCCTGCCGTTCTGGCAGGCCGGCGTTGCGTATTTTTCCTTCCAGTTTGTCCTTCCTCCTGAAGCTGAAATTCTCTCCTTGACTCCGTTGTAGGGTACGGCGTCTAGAATAGAGCTTTCGCATCGTCACACATCAGGAGCGTTCCATGGACACTTCACAGACCGCGGTGCCACGGGCGGAGACGTCGGAAAAAGACGACGGCCGGGAGAACCCCGGGCTTCCCAAAGGTACACTGCTCGCCGGTATTGTGACCGCTATTGCGGCATCGACCTGCTGTATCGGGCCGCTGGTGTTGTTGACCCTGGGCGTCAGCGGCTCCTGGATCGGCAATCTCAGCGCCTTCGAGCCTTATCGCCCCTTGTTTATCGCCGTCACCCTGCTGTTTCTTGGCCTGGCCTTTCGCAAACTCTACAGAGTGCCCCGGAGCTGCCAGGTGGATGAATCCTGCTTCACGCCAGCGAACCTGCGCAGGCAGCGCATCACGTTCTGGGTTGTCAGTATCGCGGTGTTGGCCGTTATGGGCTTTCCGTGGTATGGCCGCTTTTTGCTGGACTGAGTGCACGAATCCATACCCTAGAAGGAGCAAAAGCCATGCACAAAACAGTACTGCTGTTAAGCTTATGCCTGTCCGTGCTCGGCGGCGCCCTTGTGATTTCGGCTGGAGCAATGGCGGCTGAGTTGAAGACCATCACCCTGTCGGTGGACAAGATGACCTGCAACATGTGCCCCATCACGGTGAAAAGGGCCCTGCGAAAGGTGGATGGGGTGACTGAGGTCAGCGCCGAATACGAGGGCAACGGCGTCGGCTGGGCGAAGGTGACCTATGATCCTGCCAGGATCGATGTGGAAGGCTTGACCTTCGCCACCGGGCAGGCGGGTTATCCCTCGCACTGGGTTCCGTCCTTGCCATGAGTATGGCCGAGGACGCCAGCCTGCATGTGGCGATCGTCGGCAGTGGATCCGCCGCCTTTGCCGCCGCCATCAAGGCGGTCGAGGAGGGTGCCCGGGTCACCCTTATCGAAGGGGGTGAGGTGATCGGTGGTACCTGCGTAAATATCGGCTGCGTGCCGTCGAAAATCATGATTCGCGGCGCACACATCGCCTACCTGCAGGGTCATCATGCGGTTGCCGGTTTGCCGCTCAACACGCCGGACATTGATCGCAAGGCCATGCTGGCCCAGCAACAGGCGTGGGTTGAGAAGTTGCGTCATGCCAAATATGAAGGCATCCTGGAAAGTCATCCCCGCATCACCCTGATGCGCGGCATGGCGCGTTTTCTGGATGCCTCCACCCTGCATGTGGCGCTTACGGGCGGGGGAGAAACACGTCTGCAGGCGGATCGCATTCTGCTTGCCGTGGGTGCCCGCCCGATGATTCCGCAGATTTCCGGCCTCAGTGATACCCCCTACTGGACCTCCACGGAGGCGCTGGTCACCGAGCAGGTTCCCCGGCATCTGATCGTGCTGGGCGGTGCAGCGGTGGCGCTGGAACTGGCGCAGGCCTTTCGTCATCTGGGCGCTGAGGTGACGGTGGTCGCCCGCAGCACCCTGCTGTCGCGTGCTGAGCCGGAAATCGGTGAGGGCTTGAAGCAGGTCTTCGAGGACGAAGGCATCCGGGTCATGCTGCATACAATAGCGAAGTTCATTCGTCATGATGGTCAACAATTCCTGTTGGCGACCAGCGATGGCGATGTTCGTGGTGAGCGGTTGCTCGTTGCCAGCGGACGGCAGCCCAACTCCGCAGGGCTGGATCTCAGCAAGGCGGGTGTGGCAACCGGCCCACGTGGTGCCATTGTGATTGATGACCACATGCGCACCAGTGTGCGGAACATCTACGCCGCCGGAGACTGTACCAACCAACCGCAGTTTGTCTATGTGGCCGCCGCTGCGGGTACCCGTGCTGCCCGCAACATGACCGGTGGTGATGCTGCCATTGACTTGTCCGTGCTGCCCGCCGTCGTTTTCACCCATCCGCAGACGGCTACCGTGGGTCTGACCGAACCACAGGCACAGGCGCAGGGCATCCCTGTTGAGAGTCGTACCCTGGACATGGAAAATGTACCGCGCGCCCTGGCCAACCTGGATACGCGCGGTCTTATCAAACTGGTGGCGGAAAAAGGCAGCGGCCGCATCGTCGGTTGCCACGTATTGGCTGCCGAGGGTGGTGAAATCATCCAGAGTGCCGCGTTGGCGATTCGCAACGGCATGACCATTGATGAACTGGCAGATCAGTTATTTCCCTACCTGACCATGGTGGAAGGATTGAAGCTCTGCGCCCAAACCTTCAGCAAGGATGTAAAACAGTTATCCTGCTGTGCCGGTTAGCATTATCCTGCATCCACCGGGAAGCCATGGATTCAGGTAACATTCGATAGACGAGTGATATATGAGAAACAGGCAACGGATCGACTATGGATGCACCCAAGACATTCACCATTGGTAAGTTGGCAACGGCAGCCGATGTCAATGTTGAGACTATACGTTATTACCAACGTCTGGCTTTGATAAAAGAGCCTGCCAAACCTGATCAGGGTTATCGGCAGTATTCCCCGCAATATGTTTCACGTGTGCGCTTTATCAAACGTGCCAAACAGCTTGGCTTTAGCCTTAAGGAGATTCGTGAGCTATTGGATCTTGGTGATGGCCATTGCCAAGAGGTTCAACAGTTAGCCAGGCTGAAGGTCACGATGATCGAAGAACGCCTGAAAGACCTTCATTCGATGCAAAGCGCATTGATCGATCTTCTGGCTCAGTGTGAAGCAACGGACGATAAAGACATTCATTGTGCGCTTATTGAGGTATTGGGCAGGGAATTGTCAACGGATATGGCGGGTAACCCGAAGTAGGGATATTTTATGTGTGTACCTTCAAAGGCAAGGTGGAGCACATTATTATACCTACAAAATGAAGTGCATTCTTTCGATGGGGATAGCACTGTTATTACATGCACGTCCCTAAGATAATCCCCCGTAGGTTGGGCAAAGGAGCGTAGCGACGTGCCCAACGGGATGAATGGAAACGTTGGGCACGCTACGCTTTGCCCAACCTACCTTGGCAATAGTGCTTAACTTAGTGCTATTCCGCTTTGCCCTCGCTCGATCATTTCCTGAGCATGTGAACGGGTCTGTTTGGTAATCTCCAGCCCACCCAGCATACGGGCAATTTCTTCCACTCTTTCTTTGCTGTCCAGGGGGCTGACAACCGTGGCAGTGGTCTTTTTGCTGCTCTGTTTGTGTACCTGTAAATGCTGGTGGGCGAGAGACGCGACTTGCGGTTGGTGGGTGACACAGAGGACTTGCCGTTCGTGACCGAGGTCGCGCAGCAGGCGGCCGACGATCTCGGCGATACCGCCGCCGATGCCGACATCGACTTCATCGAAGATGAGGGTGGGGATGCTGCCGGTGCCGACGGTGATGACCTGGATAGCGAGGCTGATGCGCGCCAGTTCGCCGCCGGAGGCGACCTTGGCCAGGGACTGTGGCGGCTGGCCGGGGTTGGCGCTGACAAGGAATTCCACGCGCTCCAGGCCGTTGGCGGAATAGTTTTCCTGCGTCTCTAACACAATCTCGAAGCGGCCGTCTTTCATGCCCAGCTGGTGCATGTTGTAGCTGACGGCCTTGGCGAGTTTCTTCGCCGCGCGCCGGCGGCTGGCGTGCAGCTTGTCGGCAGCGCTGCGATAAGTCGACTCACAGGCCGCCAGTTCGCGGGCGGTGGCGTCCAGCGCCACGTCGGCATCTTCCAGGTCCGCCAGTTCCGCTTCCAGCTGCTGTTGCAAGGCGGGCAGTTCTTGCGCGCTGATCTGATGTTTGCGCGACAGCTCGTGGATCAGCCCAAGACGCTGATCGATTTCCTGCAGGCGTTCAGGGTCGAGGCTGAGGCCTTCGAGGTAGTCGCGCAGTTCATGGCCGGCCTCGCTGGTCTGGATGGCGGCGTCGCGCACGGTTTGCATGATATTGCCGAGGCGGGCGTCGAAGCCCTGCAGGCGTTCCAGTTCAGCGGCGGCCCGTTCGAGGGCATCGGCGAGGGCGCTGTCCTCGTTTTCAATCAGCAGCTGCAACACCTGCTGACTGCCTTCGCGCAACTGGTTGAGGTTGGCGAGGCGGTCGTGCTCTTCTTCCAACGCGGCGAGTTCGTCGCCGTTGAGTGCCAATTCCTGTAGTTCCTGCACCTGATAGCGCAGCAGTTCCAGGCGGTCTTCGCGCTGGGTGCGGCTGGCGGTCAGTTCGTCGAGCCGTTCGCGCAGTTCGCGCCATTCCTGGTATCCGCGGGCGACGCTGTCGAGCAGTTTCTGGTGTCCGGCATAGGCGTCCAGTGCCTGCCGCTGCGCATCGCGGCGCAGCAGGGACTGGTGGGCGTGCTGGCCGTGGATGTCGACCAGCATTTCGCCCAGTTCGCGCAGGGACTGCATGGGCACCGGGCGGCCGTTGATGTAACCCCGGGAGGGGCCATCGCGGTTGATGGTGCGCCGGATCAGGCACTGGCCGTCGTCGTCCAGTTCCTGTTTGCTGAGCCAGTCACTGATGGTGGTCAGGCCGCTGAGGTCGAAGTCGGCACTGATGTCGGCCCGCGCCTGGCCGGCGCGGATCACACCGCTGTCGGCACGGTCGCCGAGGGCGAGGCTGAGGGCATCGATGAGGATGGATTTGCCGGCTCCAGTCTCACCGGTCAGGACGGTCATACCGGGATGCAGGTCGAGGTTCAGTTCGTCGACCACGGCAAGGTGGCGAATATGGATGTTGCGTAACATTGACAGGTGTTCTTCCCGGTTACAGGCGTTTTCCCCAGTGCAGTTTGGCGCGCAGGATGCTGAAGTAGTTGTATTCCGGCGGGTGAATAAGGCGAATGGGCCGGGGCTTTTTCTTGATGCTGACACGGTCGCCGTCGCTGAGGGCGAGGCTGGTCTGACCGTCACAGGTAACCTGGGCGCTGGTATGCGTAAGGTCGTGCACGATGATGTCCACGCGGCTGTTGCCATCCACCACAATGGGCCGGTAGCTCATGGTATGTGGGCAGATAGGCACCAGCACCAGGGCATTCAGCGAGGGATGCACGATGGGTCCGCCGCTGGACAGGGCATAGGCGGTGGAGCCGGTGGGGGTGGAGACGATGAGGCCATCGGAGCGTGTGGTGTTGACGAACTGGTCGTCGATAAAGGTTTCGTATTCGATCATGCGCGCGGCGTTGAATTTATGCACCACCACGTCGTTGAAGGCGGTGCTGTCGCCGACTGTTTCGCCATCGCGGATCACCTGTGCCTGCAGCAAATGGCGCGACTCTTCCTTGTATTCACCGGCGAAGATGCGGCTCAGATTGGCGCTCAGGTCAGTGGGCGGGATGTCGGTGAGAAAGCCCAGCCGGCCGAGGTTGATGCCCAGCAGGGGGACGTCGTGGTCCACCAGATCGCGCGCGGCGTTGAGCAGGGTGCCGTCGCCACCGACGACGATGGCGAGGTCGCAGCGCCGGCCCAGCTCATCACGATCCACCAGGGTGATGTCGCTGCCGAGGTCCTGGGCGAGGTCAAGGGAGCCGCGGTCGAGGAGGACTTCCAGCGGCTGTTTCTGCAGGCAGTTGATCAGCTGCTTGACGGTGTCGCTGGCCGAGGAGGCGCCGTGCTTGCCGATAATTCCAACGGTTTTGAAGGGGGTCGACATAGGTTTGTTTTTGCCTGTTTGTTGGATGCGTCCCGATTATCCGGCGAACGTTAGCACGCCGGCGCGGGAGGGCCAACTCGGGCTTTAGTTTTCGGGACTCCAGATTGTTTGGTAGTTGTGAGCGGGATAATGGTGGTAACTATTATAGGATTCCTGTATAACTAGTTGATTATTAAATAGATATAATTTTTCTGTGTTGCGTTCCATAGGTATGTAAGATACGCCATATTACATACCATGCAGATTGTTGTGAGGGAAAATAGAATGGCTAAAAGCATCAGTGGAGAGCACGAGACCTTTGCGCTTCGTGATAGCTGGCTGACCAAGGGTTACCAGGCCGTTGTAAACTCAAATGACGGCTCAATATTTTCATCAGACGATGCAACGATTGCGCATGGCGCCGGGTAAGAATATGGTTAATGTCATTACACGTCCAATCAGGTTGTAGCGGCAATTGCGATAGCAATATGGACTACTACGCAAGTAACGCCAAGGCCTTTGTTGAATCGACCCTTCGAGTCGATATGCAACCGCTCTACCAGCATTTTTTACCTCTTTTGTCAGAACGAGCCCACATCCTGGATGTAGGTTGCGGCTCTGGTCGTGATGCCAAGTACTTCATCGAACACGACTATAAGGTCACCGCCTTCGACGCCTCTGCCGAGATCGCCGCCCTTGCGGAAAAAGAGCTCGGACAACCCATCCCGGTACAGCGCCTGCAAGATATCCAATATCAAAATCAGTTTGACGGTATTTGGGCCTGCGCTTCGTTACTACACGTTCCCGCCAAAGAGTTACCCGATGTTTTCCACCGACTGGCGCTCGCTCTTAAGCCCTGCGGCGTGATCTATTGCTCGTTCAAATATGGCCAGGGTGAATATGAAAAACAGGGCCGCCGATTTACTGACATGGATGAAACAGGGCTACGGACACTAGTGGATGAAACCGAAGCGCTGGAAATAAAGGAGTTGTGGGTTACTGCTGACCGCAGACCGGGACGAGAGCAGGAACGATGGTTGAATGCTGTTTTGATTAGTGGTGTTTGATAGGCCGTTAATAATTCACGAGTGGGTTGCTAAGCATCACGCATTGAAACAGAGCGATATAAAAAATAGATTGATTGGCGACTTGTAATCCGAATTGACTACCATAGGCTGATTTTGCTCATAAGCTAAGTAGCCCCCCTACAAATGAAATCATCAACAACTCAAACAACTCAATCATTGATCACCGGCGGAAAATCAGACCCCTTTCTTCCTCAGTTACTTGATGCCATCAACCAGGCTACGGAGATTGATATCACCGTGGCTTTTATCCGCCAGAGTGGCCTGGATTTGATCTTTGATGCATTGAGAGATGCAATGAATCGCCGTGCAGTGATTCGGGTGCTGACGTCCGACTATCTGGATGTAACCGAGCCGCAGGCGTTGCGGAGATTAATGCTGCTGGCGGAGCGTGGGGCAGATGTTCGTCTGTTTTCTTCGCAAGGTGATCCCAGTTTTCATATCAAGTCCTATATCTTTCTGCGTCGTGATGGTGAAGCCATTTCAGAGGGCTGTGCCTTTGTCGGTTCCAGCAATATTTCCAATATGGCGCTGACCCGTGGTTTGGAGTGGAATCTAAGGGTGGAGTACCTAGCGGATTCTGCGAAGTTTCTTGAAATCCTCGGTAAATTTGCAACGCTGTTTTCTGATTCACGGGTGTTTCCACTCTCTCATACATGGATCGATGACTACACGGTGCGGCGCAAGATATCGTTGCGGGTGGTCAGCGGTGAGCCGGAAGAGGAATCCCTGCCTGCCATCCCTACCGAGATTCAGGCCGAGGCGTTGGCCGCATTGCAGGCCTCCCGGACTGCGGGTTATCGACGCGGGCTGGTAGTGCTGGCCACTGGCCTGGGTAAGACATGGCTGGCGGCCTTTGATGTACAGCAGGTCAAGGCCAAGCGGGTGTTGTTTGTCGCCCACCGGGAAGAGATTCTGATGCAGGCGGAGGAGACCTTTGCCCGTATTCAGCCCGAGGCGAGTATCGGTTACTACACCGGCAAAGTGAAGGAGGGTGAGGCTGATTTTGTCTTTGCCTCGATCCAGACTTTGGGACGGGCGGAACACTTACAATGGTTTGCACCGGACTATTTTGATTACATCGTGGTGGATGAATTCCATCATGCAAACTCCAATACCTATCGCCGCCTGATTAATCACTTTCAGCCACGCTTTATGCTCGGACTGACGGCAACACCAGAACGCACCGATCAGGCGGATATCCTCTCGCTGTGTGACGATAATCTGGTATACGAGAGGAATTTTATCGAGGGTATCAATGCGGATCTGTTGTGCCCGTTTCACTATCATGGCATCCATGACCGGGCGGTCGACTATACTGAAATCCCCTGGCGCAACGGGCGTTTTGATCCCGCTGACCTGAGTAACAAACTGGCTACCCGTGCCCGTGCCAAGCATGCGCTTTCGGTGTGGCGGAAGCTGCACCAGAGCCGTACCCTGGCGTTCTGTGTCTCTCGTTCTCACGCAGAGTTTATGGCGGACTATTTCTCCCGGGCGGGTATCCGTGCGGCGGCGGTGCATGCCGAGTCGGTGCTGCCGCGTAATGCTGCGTTGAAGCAGCTGGAAGCGGGTACGCTGGAAGTGATTTTTTCGGTCGACCTGTTCAACGAGGGTGTCGATCTTCCCGCTATTGACACAGTGATGATGCTTAGGCCGACAGAGTCAAAGATCCTGTTTCTGCAGCAACTGGGGCGCGGATTGAGGCTGCATCCCGGCAAAGACCATGTGCAGGTGCTGGATTTCATCGGTAATCACAAGGCATTTCTGAATAAACCAGAATCATTGTTTGGGGTGCGATCCCTGCATGAATTTATTCAGCGACAACAGGGCGACGATTTGCCGCTGCCTAAGGGCTGTTATGCCAACTACGACCTAGGCGTCATCGATTTTCTGCAACAGGTCATCAAGAGCTTGCCCAAGGGGATAGTTGATACCTACGAACTGCTGAAGTCGACGGATCAACGGCGGCCGAGTGCGGTTGAGATGTATCGTGCCGGGGTGGATTTCAAACACGTCAGAGGAAGGTTCGGCACTTGGTTTGATCTGGTTGCCGAGCGTGGGGGGCTAGATGAGGCGCAGCAGGTGGTACTGCAGCGGCATCGGCCCTACTTTCGTGAGATAGAGACGGCACCCATGACCAAGTCGTACAAGATGGTGCTGCTGGAGGCGTTGCTGGAACTCGATGGTTTTATCCAACCGCAGACCACTCACGATCTGGCGATTCGCTCCGCTGAAATTCTGTGGCGCCGCCCACCATTGATGGTGATGGATCTACCCGAACGTTTTCAGAGACTGGCCGATATCCTCGTCACCCAACCAGGCCAATGGCTCACCTACTGGAACTCCAATCCGGTTAATGCCTTTATTGGTGGCAATAGAAAACAGGGTGAAATATTTTTTGACCTGGAAGACAAGCACTTGAAGCCTCATTTCGAATTGGCCATCAAAGATCGTGATGTATTTTGTAACATGCTGCAGGAACTGGTGGACTACAAGCTGGCCATGTATATGGATCGAAAACTGGGAGACGTGACAGCCAATGTGGAAGCCAGTCTGGACTGGGACACGGTTCCATTCTTCCCCAATCTCAAGATCGCTTGCGGTTATTTCAAGAATGCAGACGGCGAAAATGAGACTGTGGTGAAAATACCCCCTCAGTATCGCGCTGATCCTTCACGTCATTTCATCGCACGTGCCTCAGGAAACTCCATGAATGGCGGCAAACAACCCATCTGCAACGGCGATTATCTATTACTGGAACTGGTCACTGCTGACCGCGCCGGTTCGATCAGCAACCAGATCATGGCCGTGGAGCGACAGGATGTGAGTGGTGATGAGCAATATGTCCTACGGGTGGTACGAAAACGTAGTGATGGTGACTACTATCTCCAGGCAAACAACCCTGACTATGCTGATTTCGATGCCACTAAAGGGATGCGCACCTTCGCACGCCTGCGAGGGGTGGTTGCCCATGAGGATGTAAAGGGCGGCTGAGTGGAAAGCCGACGGTAACAGTAATGCATCATGGTAAGGTTTTTACAAGTTCCTGGTAGCTGGTGAATTCTATTTGAGTCACTGTGCTAGGTTTGTACGTTGTGTGGTCATTAGGGTCTCTTCAGACCTCAATATTATAACGCAGCCAACGGACAGCAAAGAGTTGATCACCATCATGGAG
>JAJRWE010000155.1 GCA_024276955.1 Gammaproteobacteria bacterium | reverse complement strand
GCCATCTTCGTGGTTTCTTCCCTGATTACGAGAAATCTCAATACGATCATCGGTTCTCTGAAGGAACTGGCGGAAGGCCGGGGTGACCTGACCAAGCGCCTGCAGAGTAACAGTGCCGATGAAACCGGTATGGTGGTGAAGTACTTCAACGATTTTCTGCAAAAACTGCATGACCTAATCAAGGAAGTCGTTGATGCAACCACTCAGCTGGGCGCCAATGCCTCGCAGTTGTCTGAGATTACCCAGCTGACTGCCAGTGGCGCCCAACAACAGCAAACGGAGGTCGACCAGCTGAGTACGGCCATGAACGAGATGGCAAGTACGGTGCAGGAAGTGGCGCACAATGCCGATGAAGCTGCGGGTGCCGCGCGCGAGGCGGATGAGGCCTCCGGAAACGGTCAGGCGATTGTTGCCAATACCGTGGATGTCATTACGACCCTGGCCGACAGTATTGAAGGTGGTGCCAAGGTTATTACGGCGTTGCAGGTCGAAAGTGAAAACATTGGTGGTGTGCTGGATGTCATCCGCACCATTGCGGAGCAAACCAACCTGTTGGCTCTGAACGCCGCCATCGAAGCCGCGCGGGCGGGAGAACAGGGGCGGGGTTTTGCCGTGGTGGCCGATGAAGTGCGCACCCTGGCCAGCCGCACTCAGGAATCCACGCAGGAAATCCAGACCATGATCGAGCGGCTGCAATCGGGTGTCGGCAAGGCGGTCGGCGTGATGGGCCAGAGCCGTGAGCAGGCGCAGAAGAGTGTGGATCAGGTGGCCGAAGCGGGCGGATCACTGGATGCCATTACCCAGGCGGTGAAAAAGATCCATGCCATGAATGATGAAATTGCCAGTGCTGCGAGGGAGCAGGGCATCGTTGCCGAGTCGATGAATGAAAGTATCATCAATATCAGTCAGGTGGCGGATCAGACCAATAACAGTGCGCAGGTGACCTTTGGCGCCAGTGATGAGCTGGGACAGGTTTCCTCGCGCCTGATCGACCTGGTGAGCCGCTTCAAGGTGTAGGCTATTTGTCCAGCCGGGTATACTTTGAACCTTCGAACGTCAGGTTGTACATCAGCCCCTTGTTGCCGAACACAAAGCCCACGATGGGTTTATTGAGGCTGGTCGAATCAATGCTGGCCCCCACACCCAGGGTGGCGAGGGCCACGGAGCCATCTACCCCAGCCTCCCAGCCATCGCTATTACGAAACTTGTCCAGCGCACTCTTCTGCAGAAAGACAATCACAACGGTCTTCATCTGCGCGCCAAGCTGAAAGCCGATGGAGGCTGAGGCCGTATTGTAATAATCCACTGTCTTGCCGCCAACCAGCAGGGCACCCTCACCATATTCTCCACCGATACCGATGCCGGCTTTGATGACCTCCGGGAACACCAGCACGCCCTTGGCCGAGCCGAGAAACTCGCTGGCGCCGCCCACCCCTTTTTTGAAACGCTTCAGCGCGTCATTGACCTTGATGTCGATCTCCTTGGCGGATGCCGCCTGCGCGGTCGATGCGCCAATGACGGTGAACAGCAGTAGCGTGCTGAGCAGCGTGGCGAGAAATGTGCTGACGGAAAGTGGGTGGTGGGTCATGTGGGGCTCCAACGGACTGTCGGTAGGATTGCCGGCAGGGGCGTTGCCCATTCTCATGGAGGGACTCTGGGACGTCAACCGGAGTGTGGGGTTTGTCCGGTGTTTGACGTAAACTGGCCGACCGTTTGAGCCGCTTCAGGAAAACTCATGTCTGCCGTCGATGAACTGGTCGAATCACTGTCCACCCTGGGTGATTTTGTGCGCTGGGGGGCGAGCCGCTTCAGTGAGGCCGGGCTGAACTTTGGTCACGGTACCGACAACGCCCTCGATGAAGCCTATGCCTTGGTACTGCACGCACTGCATCTGCCACACAACATTCCATCTTACATGACCCAGACCCACCTCACGCCGATAGAACGCCGCGAGGTTATCGGGTTGCTGCAGCGGCGCATTGACACGTGTCTGCCGGTCCCTTATCTGACCCACGAGGCCTGGTTTGCCGGCCTGCCGTTCTATGTCGACGAGCGCGTGCTGATCCCGCGCTCGCCCATCGCCGAACTCATCGAACAGGGCTTCGCGCCATGGGTTGACCCGGAGCAGGTGCGCGACGTGTTGGACCTCTGCACCGGCAGCGGTTGCATCGCCATCGCCTGCGCGTTGGCCTTCCAGCAGGCCCAGGTGGATGCCACGGAGCTGTCGGCGGAGGCGCTGGCGGTGGCGCAGAAGAACCTCGAGCGCCATGGCCTCGCCGACCATCTGGCCCTCTATCAGGGCGACCTGTTCGCGCCACTGGCCGGGCGTCGCTTCGACATCATCGTCAGCAATCCACCCTATGTCGATGCCGAGGACATGGCGGCCCTGCCCGAGGAGTTCCACCACGAGCCAGCGCTGGCGCTGGCCGCCGGTGATGACGGCCTGGACATCGTGCGCCGCATCCTTATCGAGGCTGCCGATTATCTCAAGCCCGGCGGCATTCTGGTGGTGGAGGTGGGCAACAGCCAGCTGGCGCTGGCCGAGACCTACCCGGAGGTGCCCTTTAACTGGCTGGAATTCGAGCACGGTGGCCATGGTGTGTTTCTGCTCGGTAAAGAGCAGTTGCAAGAATGTCAGCCGTATTTTGATGTAGCGATACAAGGCTGAGCCTGCATGAAATATGCGGACTAAAGTCCGGGCCTCGGGCTATAATCCCCACAAAACCATCCTGTTATTATCAAACCTGTTTACCGAACTGTGAGCCCCGCTATGCAACCGATGGACCAGAAGCTCGTCATCGACCTCGACATGATTCGCCGCCACGACAAGTCCGGCCCCCGTTACACGTCCTATCCCACCGCCGTGCAGTTCCACGAGGGCTTTGGCGAAGCGGAATACCGTGGCTGGGCCGAACGCACCAACGAGGCCAGCCGCGCGGCCGACAGACCCACACCGCTATCACTGTATTTCCATATTCCTTTTTGCGATACCGTGTGCTTCTTTTGCGGCTGCAACAAGGTCTCCACCAAGGATCGCAGCCGTGCCCGGCCTTACCTCGAACGGGTGCACAAGGAACTGGCCCTGCAGTCGGCGTTGTTTGATGACAATCGCAAGGTCGATCAATTGCACTGGGGCGGTGGCACCCCCACCTTCATCAGTCACGATGAGATGCGCGATCTGATGCGGGTGACGCGCGAGCACTTCCCCCTGCATGACGACGATACGGGCGAATACTCCATTGAGATCGACCCGCGCGAGGCAACCGCTGAGACCATCGACGTGCTGCGCGAGATCGGTTTCAACCGCATGAGTCTGGGTGCACAGGACTTTGACCCCAAGGTGCAGATCGCCGTCAATCGCATCCAGAGCGAGGAAGAGACCTTTGCCACCCTCAACGAGGCGCGCAAGGTGGGCTTTAAGTCCATCAGTATCGATCTCATCTACGGCCTGCCGCATCAGACGGTGGACAGTTTTTCTACCACGGTGGACAAGATCATCGCCGCCGAGCCGGACCGTCTGTCGGTGTTCAATTACGCCCACCTGCCGGAAATGTTCAAGCCACAGCGCCGCATCAACGAGGCCGACCTGCCTTCGGCAGCGGAAAAACTGGACATTCTGCAGAACACCAACGAGCAGCTGTCTAAAGCCGGTTATGTCTACATCGGCATGGACCACTTTGCCAAGCCCGACGACGAGCTGGCCGTGGCTCAGCGCGAGCGCACCCTGTATCGCAACTTCCAGGGCTACTCGACCCATGCCGATTGCGACCTGATCGGCCTGGGTATTACCTCCATCGGCAAGGTGGGCGCCACCTATGGCCAGAACCTCAAGGGTTTGGACGACTACTATGCCGCCATCGACGCCGGCAGGCTGGCCATCTTCCGTGGCCTCGAACTGGACGCCGACGACCTGCTGCGGCGCGAGGTGATCAGCCAGCTCATCTGTCACTTCTCGCTCATCGAGGCCGACATCGAAAAACAGTTTGGCATCGATTTCCGCGACTATTTCGCGTCGGAAATGAAACAGCTGGAGGGCCTGCAGGAGGATGGTCTGCTGACCATCGGCGACGACGTGATCACGGTGCTGCCCGTGGGCCATCTGCTGATTCGCAATGTCTGCATGGTGTTCGACAAATACCTGCGCCAGTCCAAGGAGCAGCGTTTCTCGAAGGTGATCTGAGCTTTCGCCTATTGATTGTAGGATGCCGGTGAGCGCAGCGAACCGCATCAATCGCGCAGCGCAACACCCCCGCACGGGACATACCTCGAACGATGCGGTTCGCTGCGCTCACCAGCATCCTACACGTCTGCTGTATTTTTTCGCTGCACCACTTGCCCACCCTTGGCACAGGATTCAGTTTGGCCAAAAACTGCCGCTACTGTGATGTACGAATTCATCACGGGAGCGATCATGATCGAAGATTTAAAGGGTGACGAAGCCTGGCGGATGTTCCGTATCATCAGCGAATTCACCGAGGGATTCGACAAGCTCTCGCGCGTTGAATGCGCCGTTTCCATCTTCGGTTCCGCGCGCCTCACGCCCGACAATGCCCACTACCGGCAGGCGGAAGAGATCTCGCGGCGCCTGGCTGCGGAGGGGTTTTCCATCATCACCGGTGGTGGCCCCGGCATCATGGAGGCGGCCAATAAGGGCGCCTGTTCCGTGGATGCCGCCTCGGCGGTAAAGTCCATCGGCCTCAACATCAGCCTGCCGAAGGAGCAGCAGCTCAACCCTTACCAGAACCTGTCGCTGGAATATCGCTACTTTTTCGTGCGCAAGGTGATGTTCGTCAAGCACTCCATGGGCTACGTCTGTATGCCCGGCGGCTTCGGCACCCTGGATGAATTCTTCGAGGCACTGACCCTGATGCAGACCATGAAGATCTACCCCATGCCGCTGGTGCTGTTCGGCACGGACTTCTGGCAGGGCATGCTGGACTGGTTGCGCAGCACCCTGCTGCCCGCCGGCACCATTTCAGAAGGCGATTTTGACTACATCACGCTGACCGACAACATCGACGAGATTGTCACCATCATGGTCGAGCACCGCAACTGGAAGAACGAGATGCGTGCCCGGGCCGCCACCGGGCAGGATTGTGATCGGTGATGCGGTCTCAGAGCTGACGTTCGTCGAGATGGCGTTTCTGCAACGCGTCCAGTCTTTCCCTGGCTGAATCCTTTATCCAGAACGAATGGCGCAAGGCCCGATATTCCGGCTCTTCCATGCGTGACAGCGCCACGAGGGCCTTGAGAAGGGTCAGCGTACGTGGGTTCCTGGGATCCAGTTCCAATGACTGTTCCAGATCGGAGACCATCTGCTCGGATCTCTGGCCGGGGGATGCCCCCCGGGCGTAGAGTGCAGACAGCATGCGCAGGTTGTAGACCAGCGGGTCGTAGGGGGTGAGGGCCGTCGCACGCATGATCGCTTCTTGGGCCTTGCGGGAGCCGACATCCCGCATCAGCAGGCTGCTCCCCTGCAGGGCGAGCGCCGCCGCCAGGTTGACGTTGCTGCCCTGGTCCTGGCTCTCGGCGACAAAGCGACCGAAGGCCGCAGCGGCTTCCCGATAATTCTTCAACTGGTAGCGTTGCAGGCCGGCCAGGAATTGGATCGCCGGCAGGGTGAAGCGTGGCTGGGTCAGGAAGGCCGCCACCCATCCCTTGCCCCAGGAAAACTGCAGCTGGTACCAGACTCCCTTGCCGGGAACGAAGCGGCGATCCAGCACCGGGTATTCCCCGCGCAGATTCGCATTTCGCAGCACCGGGTGGTTGCCGGGACCGCTGCGAATGTTGATCCCATTGCGGTGCACACGCGTCGTCCGTGGCGGGATATCGAGCTGGTCGATGTTCAGCCACCCCTTGCTGCCATCCTCGAGCTCGACCTTGAACCAGGCGCCGTGCATGTCCACGGCCTGTAACGCTGTATTGGCGGGTAATGAGTTCACCACTGGCGCCTCCCTGGAAGGCCGCTGGCGCAGTTTCGCACCGGTGCGGATGATCACAGCGCGGCGAAACAGTCGATCGCGGGGATACCTGACCTGGGTGAAACCGTAACGGCTGCGGCTGATTTCGGTGGAGAACCCGGGCAGGGGACGGCCTTCGTTCTCCAGGCTCAGGGTGAGGGATTCGCCGATCAGTTCCGGCAGCAGGGTGAGATAGCTGTCGATATACACCTGCCCGCGTTCCTCGGCTACGGCGCCCCACATGACGATGCGGCTCTTCTGTCCCCGGGCGATCTCCTGCGCCGCCAGGTGGTAGTCCTGGCGCAGCAGGTTGACCAGCGGGGTATCACCCGCAGTGTGCGCATAGATGATGCCGGCGCCCCGCTGGTCGTGGACGGCGGTGAGCGCCTCGCGCCACAGCATGTAGCTCAGAGACTTGCCCAGCCCCGTGGCCTGTGGATCGATGAATTCGGCGATCAGCACCTTTACCGGGACATGCGCCAGTACCTCACGGCCCTGGGGCATGCCGGGGCGAAACTCGCCAACGATCTGTTCTCCGGCCTGGGCCGAAAACGTGGTCAGACTACCGATGATCAGCAACAGGATATGGAGATGTCTGATCATGGCTGCCGTGCCTCTTCGATGTGTGTCAGCAGTCGCTTGAGTTCCGCCGCCCGTGCCTGTTCCTCGCCGCTCAAACGGCTCCGTTCTTCCACCACATAGGCATAGATTCGTTCGACGGCTGCCTGGTCTCCGGACTGTCTGGCGCGGTTCAATTCCCACTTGGCCAGGGCGATGAGTGAATAACGCTTCCACAACGGACTCAGCTTGCTGGCCAGTTCCAGCGAGGCGAACTGTTCCACCGGCAGGCCGGGATCCCTGATTTCGATCATCAGTGGACTGTCGCTCGGAGCCGGTGGCATGAGCAGGAAGTCCGTGGTCAGGCTGATCTGCTCCTGGCCCTCCCGGTTCTTCCATTCGCCCAGGCCACCGATGACGGCGATGGCGCCACTCTCCTCGCCGATGATGCGGCGCCGGTGGAAGGAGACACTGCCCAGGGGCTCGTCGATGGTGAGGATGTCCACCAGCGGCAGCCGGCCAAAGTCCTGCATATCGGGCTTTGCCCCGAGTTCATTCAGGTGCGAGTTGATGGCCCGGCGCATGGTTGAGGCGAAGAGGCGGGTGTCGATCTGTACCGGCTTGTTCGGCGGCAGTATTTCATAGGGGGAAAGGATCAGTCCGTATTCGCCATGGGGGATGCGGGGGATGCCGCTCAGGCCCGGGCTGTCGGGTGCTTCTTTGGCTGTGAGCAGCGGCAGATTGATGGCCTCTTCATCGCAGCGGTTCGAGTTTGTGAGGTCGCAGTTCTGATAGATGATGTTCATGGCGTGCACCCCCCGGCCTTCGAGGCGGAGCACCATGTTGGTCGTTGTCAAGGAGCGGCCCTCGGGTAGATCCAGGCGCATTTCGAAGCGCCCACTCTGATCGGTCTTGACGTGGCTTCCCGGCAGGCCCGGTGGATCCAGCAGGGTCACGTCCAGATTGACCGCCGGTCGCTGGCTGGGGCCGATGGTCGCGCTGCCGCTCAGAACCACCTCTCTGGCGCCACAGGCCAGTGGCAGGAACAGCATCAACAGGAAGAGAGTGCTTTTACGCATTACTGGCACCGGTAGGTAATGGTGAAGCCGCTCTGTTGTCGCAGATCGGATCGTTGCAGGTGGTGATCCACGGCCTGACAACCTGGGGCAGTGACCCGCAGGGTCTGGGGGGGATCGGCAAACACCGGCTCGTAACTGAGGGCGAACAGGCCATTGCGGCTGTCAAGGATCCCTGCTTCACGCGAGACCTTTTCCCCCGATCCATTCAGTAATTGCACGCGTAGTCCCTCGAAGCGATCGACATCCTGGCGATCGATCCTGTCGACGCGGCCGGACAGCTGCCCCGGCAAGGGATACAGTAGTTCCTCGCCCCAGGCGAACATCACGCCCACAACGAAGAGACCGAAGCCGACGGTCAGCAGCAGGGCAGGGAGGTCGCTTGCGCCTTCGCGGCGCAGGCGCCGAATGCCATGGATGAGGGCGGTGAAGGAGAGGATCAGCAGAAAAAGCTGGGTGACGAATAACGGCAACTGTATGCCCACCGAGGCGAGTCCGTCGGTGAGTTGGCGGGTAACTTCGATGGGCAGGTTGAGACCTTCGAGTGTCATGGGTTCGCCAGCAGGTTGCCTGTTTTCAGTCTGCGGCAGGGCGAGCGAAAAATCCAGTGGTAGCGGGTGAATGCTGCTGATGGAGAGGTGTCTCTCCTGGCAGGGATTGCGGCCATGGGCCGCAGGCAATCATCAGAAGTGCCGCGAAGTCACTTCTCCCCTGAAAGGGGATCAGGTGCGCAAGGCGTCGGCGACCTCGCGGATGGACTCGCCGGTGTCTTCCATGTCGATGATGCTGACCTCGGTATCCATGCCCAGGGCGGCGAAGGCGGGTACCGTGTTCCACGCCACGCTGGCGTGCCGGTGATCCTT